>DASXEN010000130.1:0-24940 GCA_036490095.1 Caulobacteraceae bacterium | reverse complement strand
CGGCGAAGTCAAATTTTCCGGAGAAGTCACTACCAGCATCCGGAAAGTGACATACAAAATCGACATGAAGCGGGTGATCAACAACCGTCGCCTCGTTGTCGGCATCGGCGACGGCGTGTTGGAAGCCGACGGAGAGCCTATCTATTTGGCCAAGGACCTGCGCGTCGGGCTCTCCCAGCGCCTGTAGGTCGCCCACAAGGGACGCCGGTGAAGGCATGCGCCGCGTAGCGGTCACGGGATTCGGCATCGTCTCGTCCATCGGCTTGGGCGCGAACGAGGTCGTCGCGTCGCTGCGCGAGGCGAAGAGCGGCATCAGCGCCGCGCCGGAGTACGCCGAGATGGGCTTCCGCTGCCAGGTGCACGGCAAGCCGCAGGTGGACTGGGAGTCGATGGTCGACCGCCGCGCGGCGCGTTTCCTCGCGCCCGGCACCGGCTACGCCCACATCGCCATGGAGCAGGCGATCGCCGACGCGGGCCTGAGCCCGGACGAGGTCTCCAACGAGATGACCGGCCTCGTGGTCGGCTCCGGCGGTCCTTCGACCAGCGCCATCGTCGAGGCGGCCGACATCGCGCGCTCGAAGGGCGTGAAGCGCATCGGGCCGTTCGCGGTGCCCAAGGCGATGAGCTCGGGGCCGTCGGCCACCCTCTCCACCTGGTTCAAGATCCGCGGCCTGAACTTCTCGATCACCTCCGCCTGCGCCACCTCCACCCACTGCATCGGCGTGGCGGCCGGCGAGATCGCGCTCGGCCGGCAGGACATCATGTTCGCCGGCGGCTGCGAGGAGGTGGACTGGACGCTCTCGGCGCTGTTCGACGCGATGGGCGCGATGGCGTCGAAGTTCAACGACTGCCCGGCCCGCGCCAGCCGCGCCTACGACGCGGCGCGCGACGGCTTCGTCATCGCCGGTGGGGCCGGCATCCTGGTGCTGGAGCCGCTGGACCGCGCCCGCGCCCGCGGCGCCAAGGTCTACGGCGAGATCGTCGGCTACGCGGCCAACTCCGACGGCTACGACATGGTCTCCCCCTCCGGCGAGGGCGCGGCGCGCTGCATGCGGCTCGCCGTCGCCCAGGCCGGCGACCGCAAGATCGACTACCTCAACCCGCACGGCACCGGTACGCCGATCGGCGACGTCAAGGAGATGGAGGCGGTGCGCGCGGTGTTCGGCGAGGCTGCGCCGCTGATCTCGTCCACCAAGTCGCTGACCGGCCACAGCCTGGGCGCCGCCGGCGCGCAGGAGGCGATCTACTGCCTGCTGATGATGCAGAACGGCTTCGTCGCCGAGAGCGCCCACATCGACGAGCTGGACCCGGCCTTCGCCGACCTGCCGATCGTGCGCCAGCGCATCGACCGCCCGGTCGACGTGGCGATGTCCAACAGCTTCGGCTTCGGCGGCACCAACGGCTGCCTGGTGATCGCGCGGGCGTAGGACCGTTCGAGGGGAAGGCGCAGAGCCCTATCCGGCCCTTGCCGATGCGCCGCCGGCCGTCCACAAAAGCGGCGCCGCCGCCAACCAGGATGCATCTCAGCATGGCCGAAGGGTTCGATCTGCCGAAGGGCGAGCTGATGCGCGGCAAGCGCGGGCTGGTGCTGGGGGTCGCCAACCACCAGTCGATCGCCTGGGGCATCGCCTCGCAGCTGGCCGCCCAGGGCGCGGAGCTGGCGTTCGGCTACATGGAGATGAACGAGAAGCGGGTGAAGCCGCTGGGCGAGAGCATCGGGGTGAAGGCCTACGCCACCTTCGACGCCTCGCAGGAGGGCTCGATCCCGGCGGCGTTCGACGCGGTCGCCAGGACCTTCCCGACCATCGACTTCCTGGTCCACGCCCTCGGTTTCGCCGAGCGCCACCAGATCAGCGGCTCGTTCGTCGACAACGCCGACCGCGGGGCCTTCCTGCGGGCCATGGACATCTCGGTGTTCAGCTTCGTCGAGGCGTCCAAGTGCGCGGCGGCGATGATGGGCCGCGGCGGCTCGATCGTCACCATGACCTACCTTGGCGCCGAGCGCGCCATCCCCAACTACAACACCATGGGCGTCTGCAAGGCGGCGCTGGAGGCCTCGACCCGCTACGTCGCCCGCGACCTCGGTCCGCGCGGCATCCGGGTGAACGCCATCAGCGCCGGCGCGATGCGCACCCTCTCGCTGGCCGGCATCAAGGGCGGCCGCGGCATGCTGGCCGAAGGCCGGCAGCTCAGTGCCCTGAAGGAGGACACCACCATGGAGGGCGTCGCCGGCTGCGCGCTCTGGCTGCTCTCCGACCTCGGCCGCTCGACCACCGGCGACGTCATCTACGTCGACGCCGGCTTCCGCATGATGGGGCTGCCCTCGGAGGAGGAAACGCCGGCCGCCGCCACCTAGGGCGCGTAGGCCATCATGAAGCGCCGCGCCGCCTCGCCGGCGAGGCTGGCGACCCGTTCGTCGCTGAGCTCGCTCGGCAGGCCCAGCAGGCCGTGCAGCTGGTGTTGGCCGATCACCATGCCGACGAAGAAGTCCGCCGCCTGGTCGGGGTCCGGCACGGCGAGCCGGCCATCGCGGGTCTCGTGCGCCAGGAACGCCGCCAGCTTGGCGTGGCTCTCGGCGAAGCCGCGCGGCAGCACGCCCTGCACCAGGCCGGCGTCGCGCCGGGCGCTCTCGATCAGCAGCCGGAAGAAGGCGACGCCGCGGTCGAGCCGGACCATCTTCAGCAGCACCTCGGCGTAGGCCGTCAGCGACGCTTCCGGGACGGCCTCGGCCCCGGGCACGTCGAGCGGCGCGGTCACGCTCTGCGCGCGCCGCTCGATCAGCGCCCGCATCAGGTCCACCTTCGAACCGTAGTGGTTGTAGATGGTCTGCTTGGAGACGCCGGCGCGGCGGGCGATCTCGTCCAGCGGCGCGCCGAGGCCGCGCTCGAAGATGACGTCCGAGGTGGCGTCGAGGATGGCCTCGTTCTTGGCGCGGTCGATCTGGCCTGCGACGCGGGGCATGCCCCACACTAGGCCCCGCGGCAGCTTGCACAAGCGCGCCGCCCCTCGCATAGCAGATGCGCCATGGCAGCCAGCGCCCGCGCCGCCCAGATCAAAGCCACCCAGATCCGCGCCGACGTGATCGTCGCCGGCGCCGGGATGACCGGCACGACGCTCGGGCTGGCGCTGGCCAGCGCCGGGCTGGACGTGGTGCTGGTCGATCCGCAGCCGTTCGAGCAGCAGCTGGCGCCCAGCTTCGACGGGCGCGCCTCGGCGATCGCCTTCTCCAGCTTCCGCCAGTGGCGCGCGCTGGGGCTTGGCGACCTGATCGAGCCGCACGCCCAGCGGATCGAGCAGATCCTGGTCACCGACGGGCGCGGCCCCGGCCCGGCCGGGGCGCGGCCGGACGGCGCCTTCCTGCGTTTCGACGCCGCCGAGATCGCCAGGGGCGCCGAGGGCGAGCCGCTCGGCTACATGCTGGAGAACCGCATCATCCGCGCCAGCCTGGCGCAGGCGGTGACGCGCGCGGGCCTGACCGTGCTGGCGCCGGCGCGCGTGGTGTCGATGGAGTTCGGCCCGGCCGCGGTCGACGTGACGCTGGACGACGGCCGCCGCCTGGTCGCGCCGCTGATCGTCGGCGCCGAGGGGCGCGGCTCGGTGACGCGCGAGGCGGCCGGCATCGAGACGATGGGCTGGAGCTACGGCCAGTCGGGCGTCGTCGCCACCGTCGCGCTGGAGCAGGACCACCAGGGCGTCGCCCACGAATACTTCCTGCCGAGCGGCCCGTTCGCCATCCTGCCGCTCACCGAGCGGCGCGCCAGCCTTGTCTGGACCGAGCCGACGCGGCGCGGCGAGGCGCTGCGCGGCGCTCGGGACGAGGTGTTCCACGCCCACCTGCGCCGCCGCTTCGGCGACTTTCTCGGCCACGTCGAGGCGCGCGGGCCGCGCTTCGTCTATCCGCTCTCCATCCAGCTCGCGAGCCGGTTGACCGGGCCGCGCGTGGCGCTGCTGGGCGACGCCGCCCACGCCATTCACCCGCTCGCCGGCCAGGGGCTCAACCTCGGCCTCAAGGATGCCGCGGCGCTGGCCGAGGTGCTGGCCGAGGCGGTGCGGCTCGGCGAGGACATCGGCGCCGAGGCCGTGCTGGAGCGCTACGCCCGCTGGCGACGGCTCGACAACCTCGCCGTCTCGCTGGCGGCCGACGGCTTCAACCGCCTGTTCTCCAACGACAATGCGGCCCTGCGGATCGCCCGCGACGCCGGCATCGCCGCCGTCAACCGCCTCGGCCCCGCCCGCCGCTTCTTCATGCAGGAGGCCGGCGGCGCGCTCGGAGACTTGCCGCGGCTGCTGCGCGGCGAGGCGCTTTAGAGACTCGCGCAATAGTTGCTTCTCTGCCAAGCTGGCGTCACGAACAGCGCCGGGGGGGCGGCGATGAGACCACGAACCTTCCTGGGCGGCGCGCTGGCGCTGGCGATCACGACGCAGGCGCAAGGTCAGGCGCTTTGCCCGAGCGTCGGCCAGCGGCCCATGATCTTCGGACAGCTGGTCTTTCAGGTGGTCTATCCGCCGGACCCCGGCGGCGCCGACGCGAATCCCAGCGACGTCTTCTATCTCGACTTCCAGAGCGGCGACCCGCCCAGCTTGGTCAAGGCGCCGCTGCCCAGCGGGATGATGGACGCGCTCAACCCGGTCTTCTCACCCGACGGCGCGGCGATGGTGTTCACCGCGGTCGCCAACAACCGCCACGACATCTTCTACTGGCCGATCGGGTCGTCGGCGGCGCCGATCAATCTCACCGGCGCGAGCCCCTCGCCAAACGAGGACGCCAGGTTCTCGCGCGACGGGTCCGAGATGGTCTGGAAGTCGGACTGCAACCTGTTCGTGGCGCCGTTCAGCTACGACAGCAGCCATCAGCCGGTGCTCGGCGCGTCGACGCAGATCGTGACGGGGAGTTGCGGACAGACCAGCGAGGCCTCCGCGCCGACCTTCAGCCCCAGCGCCGGTTCCGCCAACCCGACCGCGGGCTCGGTGTTCTACTTCCTCGGCAGCACCGGCCCGAGCGGCGCCGCGCCGGAGAAGATAGCCGCCTACAGCTTCAGCAGTCGCACCTCGGCAGCGCCCTTCGCCCAGTCGGCGCAGAACTACTACTACTTCCCCGTCGTGGGCTCGACCTCGAGCCGGCTCTTCTACGTCAGCGGCGGCGGCAGCGATAAGATCTTCACCTACGCCAACGCCGACGCCATCTCCGGCAGCGCCACCGCGTTCGCCGCCGCCGACGTCAACTCCGACGACTCGGACCCCACGCCGGTGGACGACGACCTGTTCGTCTTCTCGCGCGACCACAACGTCGGCGGCAACGCCTCGTACGAGCTCTATCTGGGCCAGCCGTCCACCAACCAATGCTGGAGCCTGACGTCGTGGGTCAGCTTCCCGAACGGCGACAACGTGCTCGGCGCGACCTATGCGCCGGTCGCCACCACGCCGTGGAGCTTGAACGGGCCGAACTATCACCCCGGCAATGCGGCCTCGGCGCCCGGCTCCGCGGGTGGCGCGCGCTGGTGGTGGTAGACCCTCAGTCCAGCGCCCGCGCCTCTTCCGGCAGCATGATCGGCACGCCCTCGCGGATCGGGTAGGCGAGCCTGGCGCCCGGGCTGACCAGCTCCTGGCGCCCGCGGTCGTAGGTCAGCGGGCCGCGGGTCACCGGGCAGACCAGGATCTCCAGGAGGCGCGGGTCGATCTCGGCGTCGCTCATGGCCCCGTCTCTACTGCAGCGGCGGCGGCTCGTCATCGCCGGCCGCGTCGATCTCCAGCAGCGCGGTCAGCACCCGCGCCCGGTCGGCGACGGTGGCGGCCTCCAGCAGCGCCTGCTTCTCGGCCGGCTCCAGCGGCAGGCCGATGGCCAGGCTGTTGATCAGCGCCGCCGCCGGCGCCTGCCGGGCCGCATCCCATTCCACCTCCAGCCCCTTGTGCTCCAGGTAGCGGCGCAGGATGGCGAGGAAGCTGTTTCGCTCCAGCGCCAGCAGCGGCTCCTCCTGGTCGAGGTCGGCGGCGAACGGCTGGAAGTCGGGCCGCACCTGCCGATACGGGGTCGGCGTCGGGGCCTCGTCGCCGGCGGCGAAGCGGCAGACGCCGGTCAGGGTGATCATGTAGCGGCCGTCGCCGGTCTCGGCGTAGGCGGTGATGCGGCCGACGCAGCCGACGCGCGCCAGCCTGGGCCGGGTGCGATCGCCGCCGCCGACGGTCTGGATCATGCCGATCAGCCTGGAGCCGCTCATCGCGTCGTCGATCATGTTGAGGTAGCGCGGCTCGAAGATCTGCAGCGGCAGCTGCGAGCCGGGCAGCAGCAGCGCCCCGTCGAGCGGGAACACCGGGATCAGCGCCGGCAGGTCGGAGACCTTGCGGTAGCCCGCCGGCATGCGCCGCTCCCTTAGGAGAACAGGATCGAGGAGAGCCGGCGGCGGCCCTGCCGGGCGACGTCGGAGCCGAGGCCGGCGGCCTCGAACACGGTCAGCAGCTGCTTGCGCGCCGCCTGGTCGTCCCAGTCGCGGTCGGCCTCGATGATGGTCAGCAGCTCGTCCACCGCCGCCTGGAAATTGCCGCCCCCCGCCAGCGCCTTGGCCAGCTCCAGCCGCGCGGCGTGGTCGGCCGGATCGCGCGCCAGCCGCTCCTCGAACTCGCGCGTCTCGGACGGCGCGGCCTGGGCGAGCGCCAGCGCCGCGCGCACGCTCTCGATCTCCGGCGTCCTGGCGTCCGGCGGGGCCATGGCGACGACCTCGGCCGCCCGCTCGGCGTCGCCGCCGGCGAGGTAGCATTTGGCCAGCCCGCCGATGGCCGGCAGGTTGTCCGGCTCCAGCTGCAGCACCTGGGCGTAGGCCTGCGCCGCGCCGCCGGCGTCGCCCAGCTCCAGCGACTCCTTGGCCATGGCGATCAGCTCGTCGATCTCCGAGCCGCCGCCCTCGCCGCCCATCGTCGTCAGCTTGTCGATGAACGCCTTCAGCTGGCTCTCCGGCACCGCGCCCATGAAGCCGTCCACCGGACGGCCGTCGACGAAGGCGTAGACGGTGGGGATCGACTGCACGCGCAGCTGGCCAGCGTAGGCCGGGTGCTTGTCGATATCGATCTTGACCAGCTTGACCTTGCCCTTGGCCGCCAGCACCGCGCGCTCCAGCGCCGGCCCCAGGGTCTTGCAGGGGCCGCACCAGGTCGCCCAGAAATCGACGATCACCGGCGTGGCGCGCGAAGCCTCGATCACGTCCTCGGCGAAGCCGGCGTCCGTGCCTTCCTTGATCAGGTCGCCGGGACCCGCCCCAGGACCCGCCGCGGCGGTCTGCCCGATGAGCGACATCGACTGAACTCTCCCGTTCTCTTCAGGCGCCAAACATGGGACCAGACGCGCAAGGCCGCAACGCCGGCCGCTTCACGCCTCGGCGAGAGCGCCGAAGTCGACGATCAGCGCCGCAATGTCCAGCGCCGCCAGGAAGCGGCGGAAGTCGGCCTGCGAAAGCGCGGTCGTCGCGGTGTTCTCCAGCGGGTGGAAGTTCACCGGATCGGCGGCGGCGAGGCCCGCGCCCAGCACGAAGCGCACGCGGCGGTCCACGTCGTTGATCAGCGCGAAGGCGGTCACCGAGCCCGGCGTCACCCCCAGCGTTTCCTCCAGCAGCGCCGCCGAGCCGAACGACAGCTTCGCCGAGCCGATGGCCTTCGGCAGCGCCTTCAGGTCGATCTTCGCGTGCTGCAGCGCCGAGACCAGCCACAGCTGGCCCCTGGCGTCCTTGAGGAACAGGTTCTTGGTGTGCCCGCCCGGCAGGCCCGCCTTGATCGCCTCGCCCTCGCCGACCCGGAACACCGCCGGGTGCTCCAGCGTGCGGTGGGCGAGCCCCAGCTGGTCGAAGAAGGCGAAGAGGTCGGCGCGGGTTTTCATGGCGGAGCTGTTCCTCGTCCGAGCCGCCACGCGACGCAAGCGACCAGGCAGAGCGACACCGCGCCATCGATCGCACGGATGATTTTGATTCCGGTCCGTCCGCTTGCTCAAGGACGATGCGAAGCATCGCCGCTCCGCGGCCGGCGAAGCCGGTCCTTGACCAAGCGGACAGACCGGAAAACCTGCATCCATGCGTTCGACGGCCGACTCCGACCGTCATCCCCATCCCGGCGCCCTCGCGACAAACTGGACGCCCGCGGCGCCGCGCCGCTAGACAGGTCGGCGAGCCTAGATCCGGACCCTCCAACCCATGCCCACCCTCGAATGCTACCCGATGGCCCCGCGTCCGCCGGAGATCGTGCCCGGCCGCATGCAGCGCGGCTGGATGGACCGCTTCACCGACCGCCACCCCTACCGCTGCCTGCCGATGTCGATGGCCAACTGCAGCGGCTGGGAGATCCTCTCACCCGTCGGCTTCACCGCCGAGTGGACCGGCGGGACCGGCAGCGAAGACGTGATCGTCACCCCCGACCACCCGTTCCCCGACTTCCAGGACTTCGCCAAGTCGCACTTCTCGCACGGGGTGCTGACCTTCCACCCGGGCTACCTGTTCCGTACCCCGGACGGCTGGTCGATGTGGGCGATGGGGCCGCCCAACCACATCAAGGACGGCATCCAGCCGCTGGTCGGGCTGGTGGAGACCGACTGGCTGCCCTTCCCCTTCACCATGAACTGGCTCTTCACCCGCCCGGGCAAGGTGCGCTGGGCCAAGGGCGAGCCCTTCTGCTTCGTCACCCTGGCGCAGGACCGGCAGCTGGAGAGCTTCGACCTGGTGCAGCGGCGCCTGGAGGCGGACGACGAGCTGCGCGGCCAGTACGACGCCTGGCACCGCCAGCGCGACGACTTCAACAAGGCGCTGTTCCGCCGCGAGCCGGAGGCGATGAAGGCCGCCTGGCAGCGCTTCTACTTCCGCGGCGAGCTGCCCGAGGAGACCGGCCCCGCCCCCGCCGGCCACACCAACCGCCGCCGCCTCAAGGCGCTGAAACTCGGGTTCTAGACGCGCCGCCGACGGGGGCGCTTAGGCCGCCTGTCTCGCCCCGCTTGCCAACCGCGGCCGCCGCGGCCATAGTCACGCTCGCCGAAGAGGGCCGAACCATGCGTGGGACCACTTTCTAGCGCGACGCGCCGACGACCGAGGCTTCGAGCCCGGCCGCCATCCCACACATCCTCAGCTTCGGATTCCCCATGGCGTTTCTTCGCAACGACGCGATCAATCGCGTCATCGTCCATAGCGGCGTCAAAGCCCTCGCCGAGAGCGCGGGCGGCGTCTTCTTCCTCGTGTTCCTGCTGAAGGCCGGGCTCTCGGTCCCGACGGCCCTCCTCGCCCAGGCGGCGATCTTCGCGGTGCGGTTCGTGCTGCGCCCGCTGATGCTGCCGCTGGCGGTGCGCTTCGGCGTGCGGCCGCTGCTGATCGCCGGCACCCTGCTGATGGCGCTGCAGTACCCGCTGCTGCCGCTGGTGCACGGCGTCGGCGCGCCGCTGGTGTGGCTCTGCGCAGCGGCCGGGGTCGGCGAGCTGGTCTACTACCTGGCCGCCAACGCCTACTTCGCCGTGGTCGGCGACGCCGAGCACCGGGGGCAGCAGATCGCCGCCCGCGAGGCCCTGGTCGCGGCGGTCGGCATCCTCGGACCGCTGGCCGGCGCGGCGGCGCTGACCGCGTTCGGGGCCGGCCCGGCCTTCGCTGCGGTCGGGGTGATCCAGGCGCTGGCCGCCCTGCCGCTGCTCGGCCTGCCCGACGTGGCCGTGGCGGCCAAGGCCCCCGGCGCGTTCCGCGCCGCTCGCCCCGGCTTCCTGCTGATCGCCACCGACGGCTGGTTCGACGTCTGCTACATCCACGTCTGGCAGATCGCCCTCTTTCTGGCGCTGGCCGGGAGCCTCTCGGCCTATGGCGGGGCGATGGCGCTGGCGGGGCTGGCGGCGGCGGTGGCCGGCCTCTTCCTCGGCCGCCACATCGACGCGGGCGGCGGCCGGCGGGCGGTCGCCGTCACCTACGGCGTCGCCGCCCTGGCGGTGGTGCTGCGCGTCGCCAGCCTCGGCTCGCCCTGGCTGGCGGTGGCGGCCAATGCCCTGGGCGCGACGCTGTGGCCGCTGCTCGGCCCCACGCTCGGCGCGGCCAGCCACAACCTCGCCAAGGCCTCGCCCTGCGCCTTCCGCTTCCACATGGGGACCGAGGGCGGCTGGGACGCGGGCGCCGTCGCCGCTTCGCTGACGGCCGCCGCGCTGGTGAGCGCGGGCGCGCCGCTGGCCGCGCCGCTGCTGATGGCGCTGGCCGGGATCGCCGGCAGCGTCCTCTTCCTGACCCGCTACTACGCCGGCCTGGCGCGGGTCGCCGAGGCCGCGCCATGAGCCCGCCAGCCGGGCGCGTCCGGATCGACGCGGACCTCGTCCGCCGGCTGGTCGCCGTCCAGTTCCCGGCCTGGGCGGACCTGCCGGTGGCGCCGGTCGTCCCCGGCGGCCACGACAACCGCACCTTCCGGCTCGGCGAGGCGATGCTGGCGCGGCTGCCGAGCGCCGAGCGCTACGCGGCCCAGGTCGAGAAGGAGCAGCGCTGGCTGCCGCGCCTCGCGCCGGCCCTGCCGCTGCCGATCCCGGCCCCGCTGGCGGTGGGCGCTGCGGGCGAGGGCTATCCCTGGCCGTGGTCGGTGCTGCGCTGGCTGCCGGGCGAGACGGCCGCCGCCCGCCCGCCCGCCGACCTCGTCCGCTTCGCCCGCGAGACGGCCGGCTTCCTCGCGGCGCTGCAGGGGATCGACGCTGCCGGGGGCCCGACCGCCGGCCCGCACTCGTTCTGGCGGGGCGGCCCGCTCGCCACCTACGACGCCGAGGCGCGCGCAGCGATCGCCGCCCTCGCCGGCGACGTCGACGCCCACGCGGCGTTGCGCCTCTGGGACGCGGCCCGCGAAGCCCACTGCGACGATGCGCCGGTCTGGCTCCACGGCGACGTCGCCGCCGGCAACCTGCTCGTGGACGCGGTCGGCCGCCTCAGCGCGGTCATCGACTTCGGCTGCTGCGCCGTCGGCGATCCCGCCTGCGACCTCGTCCTCGCCTGGACCCTGTTCGACGCCCCGTCACGCGCCGCCTTCCGCGAAGCGCTGCCGCTCGACGGCGCCTGCTGGGCGAGGGCCGCCGGCTGGGTGCTGTGGAAGGCCGCGCTCATCGTCGCCGGCGACCCTCGCCGCGACCCGGCCGAGTACGCGCGGCAGCGGCGGGCGCTGGCGGGGCTGTTGGCTGGGGGGCAGGCGACCGGTTCTTGAGGGCCACGGAAAACACGGAGGGCACGGACGATTCGCCTGCCCGCCATCCACCTCACAATGTCATCCCGGAGAGCCCGCCGTCAGGCGGGACTCATCCGGGACCTACTTCCCGCCAAGGCGCCGAGTAGGTCCCGGATGACTCCGCTGCGCGGGTCTCCGGGATGACATTGTTGGGGTGGTGGAGTGACTGCGGCTTGTCCTTGCTTCGGTGTCTCCGCCCAGCCCGTCACCCCTTCCCCAGCTTCCGGATCGCGTCCTTCAGCGGCCGGGCGGCGTCGTCGTAGCCGTCCCAGGCGTCCGACTTGCCGAGCAGCGCCGGCACGGACCGCAGGGTGAACCGCTTCGGATCGAGGCCCTTGCGCACCTGCGTCCAGGTCAGCGGCATCGAGACGGTGGCCCCCGGGCGGCCGCGCGGGGAGAGGGGGGCGACGGCGGTCGACATGCGGTCGTTGCGCAGGTAGTCGAGGAAGATCTTCCCGCCGCGCCTGGCCTTGGCCATGTTGATCAGGAAGTGGTCGGGCGCGTCGGCGGCCAGCCGCGCGCAGACCTCGCGGGCGAAGGCCTTGGCGGTGGGCCAGTCGAGCCTGGCGTCGCGGGCCAGCGGCGTGACCACGTGCAGGCCCTTGCCGCCGGTGGTCTTGCAGAAGGTCTCCAGCCCCAGCGCCTCCAGCCGCTCCTTCATCGCCTTGGCCGCGTCGATCACGGCGTCGAAGCCGAGGTCCGGGGCCGGGTCGAGGTCGAACACCAGCCGGCCCGGCCGGTCAGGCTCGCCCGGCCAGCAGTTCCACGGATGCAGCTCCACGGCCGCGACCTGGGCCACCGCCGCCAGCCCCTCGACGCGGTCGATCTGCAGGTAGGGCTGCCGGTCGCCCGAGACCGTCACCACCTCGAGCAGGCTGGAGGTCCCCTTGCCGGCGTGGCGCTGGAAGAAGCGCTCGCCGCCGATCCCGTCCGGCGCGCGGATGATCGAGCAGGGCCGGCCCTTCAGGTGCGGCATCATCCAGCCGCCCACCGCCTCCAGGTAGCGCGCCAGCTCCAGCTTGGTGATCGGCTCGCCCTCGCCGTCGTCGGGCCACAGCGGCTTGTCCGGGTGCGAGATGGTGACGCCCATCACCACGTTCGATCCGCGCGCCGCCTTGGCGGCCGGCTTCGGCGCCGGCTCGGCCAGCGGCTGGTCCATCGGCGCCGGCCGCTCGGGCCCGACGTCGCTGGCCGGCTTGTCCTCGCGCAGGCCCTTGAAGCTGGCCTGGCGCACGTTGCCGTCGCCGGTGAAGCCGGCGTACTCGATCTCGGCGACCAGCTTCGGCGCCGTCCAGTGGACGCCCGCCGCCCGCTTCGGCGCGCCGGGGCCGACGAACGGCGACTGCTCGGTCTCGGCCGCCTGCAGCGCCGGCAGCAGCCGCTCCAGCTTGTCGCGGCCGAAGCCGGTCCCCACCCGGCCGACGTGGACCAGCTTGCCGTCCCGGTAGACGCCGACGATCAGCGAACGGAACGCGCCGTTGGTGGTGGTCCAGCCGACGATCACCACCTCGTGGCCGGCGCGGCACTTGGACTTGGTCCAGTCGTCGCCGCGGCCGCCGCGGTAGGGCTTGTCGACCCGCTTGGAGACGATCCCCTCCAGCGACATGCTGCAGGCCGAGCGCAGCACCGCGTCGCCCCCGGTCTTGAAGTGCTCGACGAAGCGGATGCGCTCGCCCGCGCGGCCCTTCAGCGCCCCGAGCAGGGCCGCGAGCCGGGCCTTGCGCGCCCCGAGCGGCGCCTTGCGGAGGTCCTCGCCCGCGGCGAAGAGGACGTCGAAGACGAAGAACACCAGCGAGGCGGTCTGCTTGGACGACAGCGCGGCCTGCAGGGCGGCGAAGTCGGGCGCGCCGTCGTGGTTCAGCGCCACGATCTCGCCGTCGATGATCGCGTCGGCCAGACCCCTGCCCGCCTCGGCGATCTCAGGGAACCGCTCGGTCCAGTCGAGCCCCTTGCGGGTGCGCAGGCGCGCCTGCCCGCCCTCGATGCGCATCTGCATGCGGTAGCCGTCGAACTTCACCTCGTGGACCCAGCTGGCGCCAGACGGCGGGCGCTCGACCAGCTTGGCGAGCTGGGGCGGGACGAAGTCGGGCATCTCCACGGCGTCGCCCCGGTTCGAGCGCCAGACCGCGTCGGCCTTGGCCCGCGCCCGGCTCTCCGCCTGGCGCATGAAGGGCTTGGGCGCGCGGCCCTTGCCGGCCGCGATCTGGTCCAGGCTGCGACCTGACGCCACCGAGCGGTCCGCGTCCAGCACATCCGTCTCGTCGTGCGGGCGGGCGGCGTCGTCGCGGTGCTTGATCAGCAGCCAGTTGTTGCGCTTCTCGCGCTCGCGGCCCCGCAGCCGCACCAGCACCCAGCCGCCGTGCAGCTTCTCGCCCTCCAGCACGAACTTCAGATCACCCTGCTTCAGCGCCTTGACCGGGTCGCCGTTCTCCGGCGCCCAGTAGCCGCGGTCCCACAGCTGCACCGTGCCGCCGCCGTACTGGCCCTTGGGGATGGTCCCCTCGAAGTCACCGTAGTCGAGCGGATGGTCCTCCACCTCCACCGCCAGCCGCTTGTCGGCCGGGTCGAGCGACGGGCCGCGCGTCACCGCCCACGACTTGAACACCCCGCCGGCCTCCAGCCGCAGGTCGTAGTGCAGGCGGCTGGCGGCGTGCTTCTGGATCACGTAGCGCAGCCGCGGCGAGGCGGGCGCGGGCGCGTCGCCGCTGGGCTCGGCGGTGCGGGTGAAGTCGCGCTTGGCGCGGTACCTGGCGAGCTTGGCTGGCGGCATCGGTTATCTTCCCTGTCGCCGATGACAACGATCCCGGCCCGCGCGGGTTTCTGAACCGCGCGCGGGGCGCTATCTGGCGGACGCCATGACCGAGACGCCCCTGACCATCGACGAGATCCTCCGCGCCGGGCCGGTGATGCCGGTGGTGGTGATCGACGACCCGGCCCACGCGGTCCCGCTGGCCAGGGCGCTGGTCGCCGGCGGCGTGCGCGCCATCGAGATCACCCTGCGCACCGCGCGGGCGCTGGAGGCGGTCCGGGCGATCGCCGCCGAGGTTCCGGAGGCGATCCCGGGCGTCGGCACCGTGCTCGCTGCCGCCGACCTCGACGCCGCGGCGGCGGCCGGCGCGAAGTTCGCCGTCTCGCCCGGCGCCACCCGGGCGCTGCTGGGCGCCGCCGGGGCGCGGGCGCTGCCCTACCTGCCCGCAGTCGCCACCGCGTCTGAGCTGATGGCGGCGATGGAGGCGGGCTTCTGCGCCTTCAAGTTCTTCCCGGCGGCCCAGGCCGGCGGCGTCGAGATGCTGAAAGCCTTCGCCGGCCCGTTCCCCGCCGCCCGCTTCTGCCCCACCGGCGGCATCGACGCGGCCAGCGCGCCCCAATACCTCGCGCTATCGAACGTGGCGTGCGTCGGCGGCTCCTGGCTCGCCCCCCGCGCGGCGATCGAAGCTGGGGATTTCGGACGGATCGAAGCGCTGGCGAAGGCGGCGGCGGGGATGCGAACACCTCTCCCGGAGGGAGAGGGAGGGGCCCGTCGCGAAGCGATGGGAGGGTGAGGGATCGCGCCTCGAAGCCGATCCCGACGGCCAGCCTCGCCAGCCTTCAACCGGCCGAAACCCCTCACCCTCCCACGCCCCCCGGATCAAGTCCGTGGGTCGCGGCCCCCTCCCTCTCCCTGTGGGAGAGGTGAAGAGCCCTCAGTATGGCCCGTGGGTCGGCTGCAGCAGGTCGCGTTCGCGCACGCCGGGGCCGGGCGGGAGTTTCCATTCGCCGTGGAACTGGAAGTCGAGCGTCTCGCACAGGCGGGCGGGGCCGCCGGCCGGGTCGTCGCCGATCACCCGGATGCGCAGCGGCCGGGCCTCCACCAGCCGCGAGAAGGCCAGCCAGGCGCGGCTGGAGCCGGGGCAGAAGGCGTGGATCAGCTCGCGCCCCTCGTCGCTGGGCTCGACCTCGTAGAGGTCGCGCTCCTGGGCGTTGGCGCCGATCAGCCGCGAGAGCCCGCCGCGGCCCAGCACATGCTCGTCGGCCGGCCGCAGGTCGGCCTTCGCCCGGCCCTCGGTGGACTCGATGTTGAGCACGGTGGTGAAGATCAGCCGCTGCCTGAATTGGAAGGTGAGGTCGCCGGCGACGCGGCGCGTGGCGTCGTTGGTCGGGTCGTAGGAGAAGATCCGGACCGCCGCCGCAGCCGGCCCCGCGGCCAGGGCCGCGCCGGCAAGCGCGGCGATCGAGAGAGCAAAAATGCGGCGCCACATGCGCGTCGTCCTTACTTCGGCAAACGTAACTGGCTGATGTCGCCGTCGAAACTCACCAGGCGCCAGGCGCCGCCTTCGTTGGCGAAGGTGAGCATGCACGGGCCCTTGTGCGCCTTGGCGGCGCAGACCCGTCCGTCCGGCAGCGCCCGCAGCGCCCCGGCGATCACCAGCTGGTTGGGGATCGGCGTCTCGGGACGGTAGCCGTAGTACTCGGCCACGGCGCGGAACACCCGCGGGCGGATCAGCGCGTCGCCGGCCAGCTGGGCGAGCGGGCGGGCCAGCAGCGCGCCCAGCGCCTTGGTCGCGTCGTCGGCGTTCGGCGCCTGGGTGCGGCCGAGGATGCGGTCCTCCAGCTCGTGCTCCAGCGCCGGCTTGTCGACGTGGGCGTCGAAGCCGGCCCGGTCGTCGTCGCGGATGGCGATCAGCAGCTGGTGCACGTCGTTGGCCGCGCCGATCCGCTCGGTGGTGGCGCAGCCGCCCAGCGCCAGCGCGGCGAGGGCGGCGACTGCGATCGGACGCCTGGGTGTCATGGCGGCCTTTTGCCCGCGGCCGGTGGCAAGCTCAAGGCGTCGCGCCAGCGGATGCTGACTGGGGCTCGGCTGCCGCGGTGCGGGCCTGGAAAAAGGCGATCACCCGCTGCTCGAGCTGCTTGGTCGGCCCGTCCGGATCGTCGTCCTTCAGGTGCATGGTCAGCACCGAGTGCGGGGTCGGCATCAGCGGAGTGGCCGCCGCGTCCTTGGGATCGAACTCCACCGCCTCGAACCGTGGTCCCAGCGCCGCCTGCAACGCCTCGAACCGCTCCGGCGAGACGAAAGGGTCGCCGCGGAAGCGCAGGCCCAGCATGGTCAGGTCCTCGTCCTCCATCCGCCGCCGCGCGCAGGCGATCTCCGCCGGCGAGACGCCGATGGCGCCGGCGCGCTTGGCCTTGCCCGGCCCCATCGGCAGCGGCAGCGACGGCTGCGACAGCACCGGCGCCACCACGGCCGGCTCGGTCATCATCGCCAGCGCGAAGTTGCCGGTGAAGCACATGCCGACCGCGCCGACCCCGCGCCCGCCGCACTCGCCATGCGCCTGCCGGGCCAGCGCCCGCAGCCAGTCGACGATCGGGCTGGAGCGGTCGGCCGCCCAGACGCTGAACTCGCGGCGGATGCAGATGCCGCTGGCCATGGTCAGCATCGCGTTCAGCGGCCGCACCGGCTTGCCCGCCTCGCCGAACAGGTGCGGGCAGAACACGGTCATGCCCGCGTCCGCCACCCGCGAGGCGAAGCGCAGCACCAGCGGGTGCAGCCCCGGCATCTCGTGGATCACGATCACCGCCGGCCCCGACCCGCGCCGGTAGACCGGCCGCGTCCAGCGCCCCTGCGGGTCGGTGAAGTCGAAGCGCTCGAAGGCGCTCAAGCTGGTCTCGTCGCCCATCGGCCCCGCCTCCCCGCGGCATGCTCATAGTCGCGGCCACGCGAGCGGCGGGTCAAGCAGGACGGAGGCTGGCGTCGGGCGGGTTCGGCCCACGCATCTCCCTATTCGCCCCCCAAAAGACGGTCATGACCGGCCTTTGTGCCGGTCACCCATGAACACCGCGAGAGCCGTGGCCGGGCGGCCGCACGGCCACTCCGGGCGCCGTGTTCATGGGTCGCCGGGACAAAGCCCGGCGATGACCGTTGTGCGGGGGAATTGGGGGGCGAGACCGGCGACGGGCTGCGTCGCAGCGCACGTTTCCGTGAGCCGGTGAACCTTCGCCCTGTTGCGACGGTAAGCCGCCACACTCCGGCAAAGCCGTCGCGGGAGGAGTTGGCAACCCTTTCGACCTAGTCTTTCGGCGTCGCTTCGCGTGGTCGCCCAAGGAAGCCGGAGAGTGACGATGTCGACCTGGAACGCCAACCGCACCGTCAGGAGCGCCCGCGCCCGGGTGATGGACGGCCTGTTTGTCGGTGGCTGCACCGCCGCCTACCTGGTGCTGATCGGCTCGGTGCTGGCGGCCCTGAGGCTGTACGGCGGGTAAGGCGGCGGCGGAAGTCGAGCGCCGCAGGCGCTGTCTTCGAACCACCAAGAGCACCAAGGACACCAACGGCAAATCCTCCTCCTTGGTGCTCTTGGGGTCCTTGGTGGTCAAAACGCTGCGCCTGCGGCGCACGCTACGCCTGCCAACTCTCGCTTCTTGAGCAGCCCCCGGGGGACGCTACTTCGCCGCCAGCGCCAGCAGCGGGGCCGGGCGCCATTCCGTCGGGAACAGCTTCTTCAGGGCGTCCACCTTCGGCAGGTCGTAGGTGGCGATGTAGGGCTCGGAAGGGTGATGGACGAGGTAGTCCTGGTGGTAGGCCTCGGCCGGGTAGAAGCCGGCGTAGGGGTCGATGCGGGTGGTGATCGGGCGCTTGAACGCATGCGCGGCGCCTAGCTGGGCGACGTAGCGCTGCGCCACGTCCCGCTGGGCGGCGTCCATGTAGAAGATCTCGCCGCGGTATTGCGGTCCCTGGTCGGGGAACTGGCCGCCGACCTGGGTCGGGTCGGTCGCCACCGAGAAGTAGATGCGCAGGACCTCGGCGTAGGAGATCTGCGCCGGGTCGAACACCACCTTGATCGATTCCGCGTGGCCGGTGGTCCCGGTGCTGACCTCCTCGTAGCTGGGGTTCGCCGCCTTGCCGCCGGCGTAGCCCGCCAGCACCTGCCTGACGCCCTTCACGTGCTCGAACACGCCCTGCATGCCCCAGAAGCAGCCGCCGGAGAGCACCGCCGTCTCGCTCGCGCCGTGCGCCGCCGGGGCGAAAGCGGCCGCGGGCAGGCGCTGCGGCGGGGCCAGGAAGGCGCGGCCGGCGGCGGCCTGGCTGAGGCCCACGGCGGCGGCCACCGCCGCGACGCCGCCAGCGACCAGCGCAGCCCGCAGCGCCCGGCCGGCGGTCTTGCGGTTGAGGATCGAGGTCATGGTCTTCAGGTCCTTATCGCGGCCGCGCCCCGCTTCGGGCGCCGCGGCGCTTCACCTGAATATACGCCCGACGCCGGCCGCCGGTTACGCCCCGCGGGCGAACAGCAGGCTCTCGTGCCAAAACTGGCCGGCGCGCGGACCGCTGAAGGCCTCCGCCAGCGCGAAGCCCAGCCCCGCCATCCGCTCCACGAGCGGCGGCCGCGCCAGCGCCCGCACCGCCACGCTGGCGCCGCCGTAGCGGTCGGGCTCGGTGTGCTGGACGAAGATGCGGTCCTCCAGGCCCGGCGTCAGCAGCAGCCGGTCCGCCGCGATCAGCTCCGCGCCCGCCTCGGCGGCGGCGGCCAGGGCGGCCCAGGGGTCGGCCAGCGATTGCAGCGAGCTGCCGAACAGCACGCCCGCCGCGGGGCCGCCGTCGGCCAGCGCCGCCTCCCAGCTGTCGAAGTAGGCGAGGCCGGGCGCGGCGAACTCGGCCCGGCCCAGCGCCGCCATCGCCGGCGTCTCCACCACCCGCCAGCGGCAGGCGCCGCGCGCCAGGAAGGGCGCCAGCACCTTGTGGTTCTGCTGGTAGTTGGTGCCGATCGAGCCGCCGACGTCGATCACGTCGACCTTGCCGCCGCTGCGGGCGGCCAGCAGGGCGATCAGCGCCAGGATCGCCGGCGAATAGCGGATCCGCGGATGGACCAGCGCGTCCTGCTGGAAGGCGATCTCGCCGCGCTGCAGCTGGCGGCCAAGCTCGCGGGTCCGCGCCACGATCGCCGGCGACTCCCAGCCGTCGGCCGCGGCCACCGCCTCGGCCCAGGTCGCGAACGGACCCTGCAGCGCGCTGGGCAGACGGTCCGGCGGTCCCGCGCGCCGGCCGGCGAGGCGCCGCGCCGCCGCCAGCAGGATCGGCGGCGTCAGCAGGCGAGCGACGTCGCGGCCCCGGCCCTTGCCCGTCTGCGCCATCGCCTCGGCGGCTCCCCTCGCGTCGCCCGGCCAGCTTAGCGCCGCCGGCGCCGCGTTGTCTCATGCTCGCCGATGTGCTCACGTCGGCGGCCGGCTTAGGGCCAGAAGCTAGCGGGAACGAAGGTGATCTCAACCCTGGCGGACCTGATCGCGCCGCTCGCCGAGGACGAGTTCGCCCGCCTGCTGCGCGAGCCGCGGCCGCGGCTGCTGCGCGGCGCCGACCCGGACCGCTATTGCCCGCTGGTGGACTGGGACGGCTTCGTCGGCGCGGTCGAGAGCGGCGCGATCCCGCCCGGCAAGGTGCGCCTCACCAAGGACGCCGCGCCGTTGCCGCCGGTGTTCTACCGCGACAAGGCGGCGCTGCGCCCGCAGGCCGCCGAGCGGGTGCTGGCCCAGGGCGGCAGCCTGGTGGTCTACGGGGTCGAGCCCTACCTGCCGGCCTTCGGCGCGCTTTGCGCCAGCATCGCCGCCCAGGTGGGCGAGCGGATCCTGGCCGGCGTCATCGCCACCGAAGGCCCGGGCGGGGCGCTGCCGCCCCACTACGACGCCGGCGACATGCTGATCGTCCAGGTCGAGGGGGCCAAGCGCTGGCTGATCGAGGACCGGCCGTTCCCGCATCCCGCACCAGGGCGCAGCCATCGCGACGACGGCGGTGCCGGCGAGCTGGTCGTCGACGCGGTGCTGAGTGCGGGCGACGCGCTGTTCCTGCCGGCCGGCTACCGCCATCGCTGCGAGAACCAGGGCGGACGCTCGCTGCACGCCGGCATCTTCTTCTTCCCGCTGACGCCGCTGCGGGCGCTGGAGCTGATCGCCCGGCGCCTCTCCGCCGATCCGCAGCAGCGGGCGCCGTTGCGCTTCGGCGCCGCCGACGCCGCCGAGGTCGAGGCCGACCTGAAGGCGCGGCTGGCGGCGGCGGTGGACGCGGCCAGCCTCAAGTCGCTGCTCGCAGCCCACATGGCCTCCGAAGCCTCGCTCACCCGCCTGCTGCTGAGCGCGGGGCTCGATGTGGAGGATTAGGGATGGCGCGCCGCGCCTGCACAGGCGCCGTGCGTCCTTCGAGACGCCCGCTAGCGCGGGCCCTCAGGATGACGAATTGGGGCGGGCTGCAACAACGCGGCGGGCCTTCGCGGCCGCTCACCAGCGCCAGCCGGGCGGGTGGGGCGTGACGTCGCCGCCGAGGTCGACCATCACCTCGTCGAGGTAGCACCAGCCCCAGCCGTCGGGCGTGTAGTAGTTCTCCATCACCGGGTGGCCGCTGGCGCGGAAGTGCGCCGTCGCGTGACGGCCGATCGACTGGTCGCAGCAGCCGACGTGGCCGCAGACGCGGCAAATCCGCAGGTGCACCCACGCCTGCCCGAGCTTCAGGCACTCCTCGCAGCCGTCGGCGGAGGGGGTGACGGCGGCGAACAGGCCAAGGTGGGTGCAGGTCATGCGACGGTCTCCACGGCGAGGGTGGTGGCGGGCGCGCGCTCGGCCAGCCAGGCGTGGATCTGCGCCACCACCGCCGCGCCCTCGCCCACCGCCGCCGCCACCCGCTTGGTCGAGCCGGAGCGCACGTCGCCGATGGCGAACACCCCGTCGAGGCTGGTCATCAGGCCGGGCGGCGTGGTTTCGGCCGGCCGCGCCGGCGGCCCGGTGAGCACGAAGCCCTTGGCGTCGAGCGCCGCGTCGCACTCGCGCAGCCAGTCGGCGCAGGGCGCCGCGCCGATGAAGAGGAACAGGTGGCGCAGCGGGCGTTCCACCGTCTCGCCGGCCGCCGAGCGCCAGGCGACCGACGCCAGCGCGCCGGCGCCGTCCACCCGGGCGCGCTCGACCTCGGTGCGGGTCAGCACCTCGATGTTCGGCTGGGCGCGGATGCGGTCGATCAGGTAGCGCGACATGCTGGCCTCCAGGGCGGGGCCGCGCACCAGCATCCACACCTTGGCGGCCTGCGCCGCCAGGAACACCGCCGCCTGGCCGGCGGAGTTGCCGGCCCCCACCAGCGCCACCTCCTGGCCGGCGCAAAGCTTCGCCTCCACCGGCGAGGCCCAGTAGTGCGCCCCGTCGCGCTCGGCCTCGGCCAGCCCCGGGAACGCCGGGCGGCTGTAGTCGGCGCCGGTGGCGACCACCACGGCCCGGGCCCGCACCTCGACGCCGTCCTCCAGCTCGACCAGGTAGCCGTCGGCGCGGCGGCAATCGAGCCGCCGCACCCGCCCCGGAATGACGATGTCGGCCCCGAACTTCTGCGCCTGGTTGAACGCCCGGCCCGCCAGCGCCTGGCCGGAGATGCCGGTGGGAAAGCCGAGGTAGTTCTCGATCCGCGACGACGCGCCGGCCTGGCCGCCGAAGGCGCGCGATTCCAGCACCACCACCGAGAGCCCCTCGGAGGCCGCGTAGACCGCCGTCGCCAGCCCCGCCGGCCCGGCCCCGACCACGGCCACGTCGTAGCGGCGCTCGGGGTCCAGCGTCGGCAAGAGGCCCACCCGCTCGGCCAGCCGCCGCTCGTCCGGATTGCGCAGCACCGCGCCGTCCGGGCACAGCACCAGCGGGATGTCGCCGGGCGCGGGCTTGATGCAGGCGACCAGGGCGTCGGCGTCGTGCTCGCTGGCGGGGTCCAGCACCCGGTAGGGCACGCCGTTGCGGGCGAGGAAATTCTGCAGTCGCATCACGCCGGGATGCCCCGGCGGCCCGATCAGCACCGGCCCGCCCGCGCCGGTCTCGATCAGCCCCACCCGGCGCAGGATCAGCGCCCGCATGATCCGCTCGCCCAGCGCCGCCTCGGCGATCACCAGCGCCCGCAGGCTCTGCGGCGCCACCATCAGCGCCTCGACCTCGCTCTCGGCCCGCACGTCGACGAACGAGGCGCGCCCGGCCAGTTGGCCGACCTCGGCGATGAAGTGGCCCGGCCCGAAGCTGCTGATCGCCTGGTCGTGCCCCAGCCCGTCGCGGCGCGACACCTGGGCGTGCCCGGCCAGCACCACCGCCATGCCCAGGCCCGCGTCGCCGGCGCGCACCAGGTAGTCGCCCTCCGCGAACCGCCGCGCCTCGCCGAAGCGGCGCAGGCGGGCGACCTCGGCGTCGGTCAGCGGGAAATACATCTGCCCGCGGCGGGTCTGCAGCACCGGCGGCGCATAGTCGGCCATGGCGGTCTCCCGGGCCTCCCGCGGGCGGCGCCATGCCACCGCGGCCCAGTCCAGATGGGGCGTCGCCGCCGAGGCGGCCAGGGGCCAGGACTGGTCGAACGACGATCTGCGGAACTTGGCCGGAGTCGACCGTGTTTGCTTGCGGGAACGGCTAACGGCGGCGAGGGACCGGCGACTGTCGTTCGCTCGCATGGGGCGCGGTGGGCCGGCATTCAGCCTGCGCGCCGCCTATACACAAGAGGACTTCAATGAAGATTCTGACCCAATCGCTTATCGCGGCGGTCGCCGCGGCCGGCGTCGGCGCCGTGGCGGTCCCCGCCTCGGCGGATGTGGTCTGCAACGGCAACACCTGCTGGCACACGCACGACCACTACAACTATCGCCCCGAGTTCGGCGTCGTCGTCCATCCGGACCACTGGCGCTGGAGCCACCACGACCACTACCGCTGGCGCGAGCACGAGGGCCGCGGCTACTGGCGCAACGGCGTCTGGATCACCTTCTGATCCGGCGTTGCCGGGCCGCCTCGATGGGCGGCCCGGTTCCCCTCTCGTCTCACGCGCCGAAGGCGGCTTCGAGCATCCGGGCCGCCAGCTCATGGGTCAGCGGCAGCGGATTGCCGCCGGCCGTGGGGTCTGACAAGGCCATGGCGCAGATCCTGTCGAAGGCGGCGCGCGGCACCCCGAGTTCGGTCAGCGTGTCCGGGACCTTCAGGTCGGCGCGCAGCCGGCGCACGAACTCCAGGAAACCATCGAAGCCGCCAGGCACGGCGAGGTAGGCGGCCAGGCGCTCGATCTTCGCCTCGATCGCCGGCCGGTTGGCCTCCAGCACCGCGGGCATCACCACGGCGTTGGTCATGCCATGGTGGGTGTCGTGCAGCGCGCCGATCGGATGGCTGAGCGCGTGGATGGCGCCCAGGCCCTTCTGGAACGCCGTCGCCCCCATCGCCGCCGCCGCCATCATCGCCCCGCGCGCCTCGATGTCGCCCGGCGTGGCGTAGGCGCGGGGCAGGTAGTCCTTCACCAGCCGCAGGCCTTCCAGCGCGACGCCGTCGGCGAGCGGATGGAAGCCGGGTGCGCAATAGGCCTCCAGGCAGTGGGCGAAGGCGTCGAGCCCGGTGCCGGCGGTGATCTGCGGCGGCATGCCGACGGTGAGCTCCGGATCGCAGATCACCACGCCCGGCATCATCTTCGGATGGAAGATCACCTTCTTCACCTGCGCCTTGGTGTCGGTGACGACGCCCGCCCTGCCGACCTCGGAGCCGGTGCCGGCGGTGGTGGGGACGGCGACGATCGGCGCGATCCCGGCGGCATCGGCCCGCATCCACCAGTCGCCGACATCCTCGAAATCCCAGATCGGCCGGGTCTGGCCGGCGGCGAAGGCGACCAGCTTGCCGAGGTCGAGCCCGGAGCCGCCGCCGAAGGCGATGACGCCGTCGTGGCCGCCGGCGCGAAACGCCGCGACGCCGGCCGCCAGGTTCTCGTCGGTCGGGTTGGAGCGCACGTCGGCGAACAGCGCCGCGCCGAGACCCGCGTCTTCGAGCAGCCGCAGCGCGCCGCGGGTGATCGGCAGGGCCGCGAGCGCGCTGTCGGTCACCAGCAGCGGCCGGCGGATGCCCAGCGCGCGGACGTGCTCAGGCAGCTCGCCGATGCGCCCCGCGCCGAACTTGATCGCGGTCGGGTAGTTCCAGTTGGCGAAGACGCTCATCGCTGCCTCGGGTGGTGGTCCGGCCGCCTCAGTACCGCTCGAAGCCGCGCATCAGCTCCCAGTCGGTCACCCGCCGGTCGTACTCGAGCTGCTCCCACCTGGCGGTGTGCAGGTAGTGGCCGACCACGGCGTCGCCGAACGCCTCGCGCAGGAACTGCGAGCGGCCCAGCGCGGCGATGGCGTCGCGCAGGGTGCGCGGGATGTCCGTCAGGCTGGCGTCGGCGTAGGCGTCGCCGCGGTAGGCGTCGGGCAGCGCCAGCTTTTCCTCGACGCCCTTCAGCCCCGCGGCGATCAGGCCGGCGTAGGCTAGGTAGGGATTGAGGTCGGCGCCGCCGATGCGGCACTCGATGCGCACCGCGCCGCTGCCTGCGCCGCACAGGCGAAAGCCGGCGGTGCGGTTGTCGTTGCTCCACACCAGCTTGGTCGGCGCGAAGGTGCCGGCCTGGAAGCGCTTGTAGGAGTTGACGTAGGGGGCGAGGAAGAAGGTCAGGTCCGGCGCGTATTTGATCTGCCCGGCGAGGAACTGCTTCATCAGCTCCGACATGCCGAGCGCGTCCCCGACGTCGCGGAACAGCGGCGCCTCGCCCGCCTTGTCCCACAGCGACATGTGGATGTGGCAGGACGATCCGGCCAGGTCGTAGCGCCACTTGGCCATGAAGGTGATCGCCTTGCCGTGCTGGTGGGCGATCTCCTTGCAGGCGTTCTTCATGATCACGTGGCGGTCGGCCATGGTCAGCGCGTCGGCGTAGCGGACGTTCAGCTCCTCCTGGCCGGGCCCCCACTCGCCCTTGGAGTTCTCCACCGGCACGCCGGCCTGCTGC
>DASXEN010000083.1:0-24388 GCA_036490095.1 Caulobacteraceae bacterium | reverse complement strand
AAGCCCACCCAGGCCAGGATACCGAACGAGATGGCGGTGTTGAACGACGAGGCCAGCTTCTGGGTGATGCCGACGAACGAGAACAACAGACTGACGCGGGAGGCGCCCTGCTCCAGCCGCAGCTGGTCGGCGTAGTCGGCCAGCATCGCCCGCACCAGGAACAGGAACGCGCTGGCGCAGCCGCCGACCAGGAACATGAAGAGCGCGGTTAGCGGGAACTGCGGCCCCTGGATCGCCATCAGCGAGGTCTGGAAGACCGCATAGCAGACGCAGGCGATCTGCAGCGTGCGATGCTTGCCGAGCGAGCGCGAGACCCTGGCCCACAACGGCGCCCAGACGATGCCGGCGCAGACGTAGAACAGCAGCATGACGGTCGCCCCGCCGATGGTGAAGCCTTTCGCCTGGTTGAAGAAGAACAGGTAGATCGGGCCGGTCAGGCCGGGGCCGAGGGTGAAGAAGAGGTCGCCCAGCACCAGCCGCAGCGCTGTCGGATTGGCGATCAGCCGCCAGTAGTCGCCGAGGCCGCCGCGAGCTTGCGGCTGTGGCGGCGCCACCGGCTCCCTCACGAACGTCGCGACGATGAATGTTGTCAGCGCCAGAAGGCCGATGACGATCCAGCCGATGATCGGCACGTCCTGGAACTTGCCCGGCCCGAACTTGTCGTGGGTCAACACGGGTGAAAGGTTGAGCCAGACGGTGCCGACGATGGCCACCGGGATCGCCCATGCGAACAGGCGCGAGCGATCATTGTAGCCGCGGGCGAGGCTGGCGCCCCAGGCGCTGGAGGCGATGTTCATCATCGAGATGCCGACCCAGAGCAGCAGGTACCAGCCGGCCAGGTAGGCGGTGGTCATGTGCGGCGGCGGGTTGAACAGCATGTAGGCGCCGAGCATCACGATCGGCGTGCCGCCGATGAACCATGCCCGGTAGCGGCCCAGCGGCGTGCGGAACTTGTCCATCGCCCAGCCGATCGGCAGGTCGACCGCCAGGGTGTCGATGCTGCGCACCAGCGCCAGCGTGCCGCCGACGGCGAAGAGCGGCATGCCGAAGTGGGTGAAGAACCGCGGCAGGAAGACGCCTAGCATCCCCAGCAGGATCGCCTGTGGAATGCCGGCGCTGACGAAGGTCAGCACCGTCCCGATCGACAGCCGGTCTGCGGACGGGCTTTGCCCCGCGAACGTACTACTCACCAAGCGCTCCTACCTGCGGCGGCGCCTCTGACGGGCGCTCGACGCGCCAATCAGACCGTGCCCGACGCAGCGGCGCAACCCAAAATCCGCGGCCTGTGGGCAGCGCCGCCTATTCCGCCGGCGCCGCCCTCACCACGTCGCCGCCGAAACCCTCCAGCGCGGCGGCCGGATTGATCGCCAGCCTGTCGCGCTCCTCCAGGGCGGTGCGGATGTCGGCGTGGCGGTGGTGGTCGAGCTTGTAGCCGATGTAGCAGGCGCCCCCGAGCATCACGAAGAAGATCGGGCCCAGGATGTAGACCAGCTCGAGATTGTGGATGGCGGCGGGCGTGTTGTGGGCGCCTTCCTTGGCCTGGTAGCCGACCGCGCCGAGGATGGTGAAGGTGAGGCCGATGGAGAGGGCGCTGGCGATCTTCTCCACGCTGGTCATCATCGCGTAGAGCAGGCCCTGCTGATGCTTGCCCTTGGCCAGCCGGATCGCATCGCCGGCGTCGGCGCACATGGCCCGTCCCAGCAGCTGGAAGCCGGCCGCCAGGAACCCGAGGCTGAACATCAGCACCGCCGCCGGGACGAGCGCGCCGCGCGGCATCAGCGCGATCAGGATCAGGCCCAGCGAGTAGCCGGTCGAGGCGATCATCAGCGTGCGGTGCTTGCCGACCCGGGTCGCCAGCCACGAGAGCCCGGCCGCGCCCAGCACGCCGGCGGCGACGTAGAGCAGCAGCAGCGCCGACGCGGTCCTGAAGCTGAAGCCGCGCGAGTCGGTGAAATAGTAGAGGTACATCGCGCTCATCCAGCCGGGCCCCAGGGTCAGGCAGAAGGCGGCGGCGACGATGCGGCGCATCTCCGGCCAGGAGACCATCTCCCAGTAGTCGCGCAAGGTGACCTTCTCGGCCGAGTGTTCCGCGACGATCCGCTCGGGGGTGAAGAGGCTGGCCATCAGGACGCCGAACGGCACCGCGATCACGACGGACCAGCCCATCGCCTGCACGGCTTTCGATGCGTTGGTGATGACGATCGGCGCGATCAGCACGGCGGCGGCGGCGATGGTGCTGATCACCTGGATGGCGCCGAAGACGCGCGAGCGGTCGTGATACTTCGAGGCGACCACGGACGCCCACGAGGCGTGCGCCAGCGCGATCACCGACGTGCCGAGGTAGTAGATGAACAGCCAGACGATCAGGTAGATCAGCGACACGCCGGCCGGCGCCAGGAACAGCATGTAGACCGGTATCGCCAGCAGCGGCGCGCCGCCGACCAGCCAGGCCCGATAGCGGCCGATGCGCGTGCGGGTGTGGTCCATCATGACGCCGATCACCGGGTCGAAGCACATGTCGACCAGCCGCACGACCATGAAGGCCAAGCCGACGGCGCCGAGGCTGAGGCCAATGTGGCTCGCATAGTACCGGGGCAGGTAGACGCCGAGCGCGACGGCGAGGCCGCCAAGCCCCAGGCCGGGAAGTCCGAAGGCGAACAGCCGCGGCCAGCTGATGCTGGGGGGCGCGGCGGAGGCGGTGGAAGCGGCGGTCACGATGAGGCGGTTCCCGGGACGAAACGTTGGCCTGCGCCGCTGCGGGCGCTTGCGATCAAGGGAAGCGCGCCCGGAAGGCTCGCGCAAGCGGATTGTGACCGGCGGTCAGTCACCTATTGCAGCTCGCGCAGCACCTAGGGCAGGTCCCTGGCGCCGTGGACGACTCGGACGATCACCGGCCGCGTGGGCGTGGGATCGTAGGCGACCACGTATGGAAAGCCGCGGACGACACAGAAGCGATAGGGATGCCGCGCCAGTTCTGGGCGCACATAGCCAACCATGGGATGCTCACCAATCAAGCTCGCCAACTGTTCGAGCGCTTCGCCGAAGGCCGCGGCGGCCCGTCGGTTGTCTCTGCGAATCCAAGCGGCAGCTTCACGAATTTCCACGCGCGCCGTGGTCGTGAAGCGAGCCGGCCGACTCACGTATCTGCCGCCGCAATGATGGCGTCTATGTCGGCGAGCACGTCCTCCAGTTCGACATAGCCTTCGCGCTCGGACCGCGCGACCGCGTCATCCAGCGATTTGGTGAAGGCGCGCCTCCGCTCTTCGGCCTCCTGCAGGCGCCGCAGCGCGTCGCGGACCACTTCACTGACGTTGTTGTAGCGGCCGTCCGAGACGCACTCGCGGGCGAAACGCTCCAGCTCGGGGGTCAGACTCACGTTCACGCCCATCGGCCGAGCTCCTGTATCAAAGATTGATACAAGGTGGCCCGCTTCACTCTTGGGCGCAAGCCGACCCTCAGGCCGTCCCGGTCATCTTGCGGAAGAACTTCTGGGTCTGCTCGCCGCCGTTGGTGTAGGCCTGCTGGCCGGCGGCGTCGGCGATCCTGCCCCAGTTGTCGCGCACCTCTTCCACCGACAGGCCGCCTTCGCCGAGGTAGACGCCCTCGGTCTCGAACAGCCGCGCCATGGCGAAAGCGCCGCCACCGGCGGTGAGGATGGCGCCGGTGGGCGCCTCGTCGGAGCAGAGGAACACGACGCCCGGCGTCACATGGTCCGGACTCAGCCGCTCGCCCATCTGCTCGGGGATGATGCCCTCGGTCATGCGGGTGTAGGCCACCGGCGAGATGGCGTTGACGTGGATGTTGTTCTTCGCCCCCTCGAGCTTCAGCGAGTTCATGAAGCCCACCAGCGCCAGCTTGGCGGCGCCGTAGTTGGTCTGGCCGAAGTTGCCGTAGAGCCCGGTCGACGAGGTGGTGACGACGATGCGCCCGTAGTTCTGCTCGCGCATCAGCTCCCAGAGCGCCTTCACCGGCTTCACCGAGCCCATCAGGTGGACGTTCAGCACGAACTCGAAGTCGGCGATCTCCATCTTGGCGAACGACTTGTCGCGCAGCACCCCGGCGTTGGCGACCAGGATGTCGACCCGGCCCCAGGCGTCGATCGCCTGCTTCACCATGTGCGCCACGCCCGCGTCGTCGGTCACCGACGAGCCGTTGGCCAGCGCCTCGCCGCCGGCGGCCTTGATCTCCTCGACCACCTTGGCCGCCGCCGCCGACGAGCCGCCGGAGCCGTCGACCGCCCCGCCGAGGTCGTTGACCACCACCTTGGCGCCGCGCCGGGCCAGCTCCAGCGCGTGTTGGCGCCCGAGCCCGCCGCCCGCGCCCGTGACGATCGCCACCTTGCCGTCGAAACGGATGTCCGCCATGCCGAAGCTCCTAGCCGGCGCGCCTTGTGGGCGACGCCCAATCTCGGGTCAAGCGGGCTCCCGGACAAAAAGGGAACAATGAGCTTGACCATGCGTCGACGATCAGTAGCATTGCCGCGCGCACCCAAGCCGTGCGCGAGTGAAATCATTTGGGGGCTAACGCATGAATGGATTGACGGTGCGCCGCGCAGCGGCGCTCGCCGGAGGCTGCGCGCTGTTCGCCAGTCTGGCCGGCTGCGGCGGGGGCGTCAGCAACGGCGCAAACTCGGCCGCCAACAGCTCGTCGAACGGCGCCGCGGCGGCCGGCGGCGGCTGGCAGTACACCAGTTCGACCGACGCCATGACGTCGGCCAAGACGACGGTGGCCTGCGTCGAGTCCGACAACCAGGTGACGCTGCAGTTCCCGTACAAGGACACCAAGGCGCAGCTCTGCGTGCGCCAGAACGGCAAGACGCTGGACAGCTACGTGCAGCTTGACGGCAACGGTCAGATCCTGTGCGACTTCGGCGGCTGCTCGGTGCGCGTCAAGTTCGACGACGCGCAGCCCAAGAGCTTCCCCGCGACGCGCGCCGCCGACAACTCGACCAACATCATCTTCCTGGAGCACACGGCGCAGCTGATTGCGTCGCTGAAGAAGTCATCCAAAGCGATGGTGGAGCTGTCCTACTTCCAGAACGGCGACCAGACCCTGACCTTCTCCACGGCCGGCCTCAAGTGGGGCGCGGGCGCGTCTTAAGCTCGATCGGGTCCAGGCCCGGCCTTTAGGAGACGCCACCCCGCTCGCGATCGGAGCGGTGGGGTGCGTGCGCATTCGGCGCGGCCGCTGACCGGCGAGCCGCGACGGCGGCGCGCGCGTTCTCAGACGCAGTGGGCGAGGCAATCCTGGCGGGTCCAGCTCTCGAGATGGCGGCATTCGCTCTTGTGGCCGCGCGGGGCGGTGGAGCACATCGAGGCATTGATCTCATAGTCCGACTTGCACTTGGCCTTGCATTCCTTGCGCGCCGCGGCGGCCGCCGAGCCGCCCGAGCGTGCCCGATGGAAGTAGGTCGTGTGCGTGCGGCTGCGCGCTGCGTCGGCGCCGGGCGCCGCGGCCAGCGACAGCGCGAGCGCAATGGCGATCTTAAGCATTCGCCCCCCCCCGGTTGACCGGCGGAGTTGGCCAGACGGCCGCCGCGGGCGCAAGCCGCGGCCGGTGCAGCTCTATTTCATGAACTTCACCAGCACCCGCTGGCCGATCAGGAACGGCGCGCCGTCGGCGCTGACCACCACCTCGACCACCCGCTCGTCGGTGCGCTCCGAAGGATCGTCCGACTGCAGCTTGCGGGCGCCGTAGACCGGGGCGATGCGCAGCACCTTGCCGGCGTAGCTCTTCGTCTGGTCGGCCTCGGCCAGCAACTGCACCCGCTGGCCGACGCTGACGAACGGCTGCTCGCTCTCGGACACCTCGGCGCGGACGATGCGCTGGCCGGCCGGCTCCAGGTCGAACATCGGGGTGACGTTGAGGGTGGAGGCGCCGACCCCGGGATTGGCGTAGCGGCGCACGATGCGCCCGTCGATCGGCGCGCGGATAATGGTCAGCTCCAGCGCGAAGCGCGCCTGTTCGAGCTGGGTCTGGGCGACGCCGACGGCGGCGCTCTGCGCCTGCAGGGTGGCGGTGGCGTTGCGCACCGCGTCCTGGGCCTGGTCGACCGACTGGCTGGAGACGAACTTGGCGGCGATCAGCGGCCGCAGGCGATCGACCTCGCGGCGGGCGGCGACCAGCTGGGTCTGGGTGAGGTCGGTCTGGGCGCGGGCCTGGGCGAGGTTGGCCTGGGCGGTGGCGACCGCCAGGCGCGGGGCGTCGTCCTCCTGGCGCGCCAGGATCTCGCCCTTGGTCACCGCGTCGCCCTCGCGCACGTCGACCTCGCGGACGATCCCTTGCGTGCGCGCCGCCACCTGGATGATGCCGCCCTCGACGTCGGCCTTGCCGTCGGCGACGGCGGCGTAGGGCGTGGCGACCGGCTGGGCGGCATTGGTCTTGGCCGCCGCGCCGCGCTGGCAGCCGGCGAGCCCGGGGGCCAGCGCCAGGCTGAGCAGCAGCGCCAGGGGCGCGTAGCGGGCGGCGTGTCGGTGGGCGTTCATGCCATTCCTCAAGGGGTGGGCCTCATCGCGGACGGGCCTCAATGGGCGGGCTCGAGCATGGGCTCGGCGTGTCGTGACCGGACCAGCCGCTCGTCGGAGAGGATGCGGCCGTCCTCCAGGCGCACCAGCCGGTCGGCGAAGCTCTCCAGGCGCGGGTCGTGGGTGACGCAGATCACCGCCGCGCCGTGCTCGGTGGCGGCCCGGCGCAGCAGGCGCACCACCACCTGGCCGCTCTCGCTGTCGAGCGCCGAGGTGGGCTCGTCGGCGAACACCAGTTTCGGCTGCTTGGCCAGCGCCCGGGCGATGGCGACGCGCTGCTTCTCGCCGCCGGAGAGCTCCGACGGGCGCTGGTGCAGGCGCGGCTCCAACCCCACCTCCTGCAGCGCCTCCGTCGCCAGCTTGCGCGCGGCGCCGCGGCCCAGCCCCTTGTAGCGCAGCACGCTGGCCACCTGCTCCAAGGCGGTCAGCGCCGGGAACAGGTTGAAGCCCTGGAAGATGAAGCCGCAGTGGTCGAGGCGGAAGCGGTCGATGCGGCCACGACTGCGGCCCCAGAGGTCGGCGCCCAGAGCGCTGACAGCGCCCTCGTCGGGCCGCATCAGCCCCGAGAGCGCGGCGATCAGCGTCGACTTGCCCGAGCCCGACGGGCCCATCACCATCGTCACCTCGCCGGGCCTGGCGTCGAAGTCGACGCTCTTCAGCACGGTCATCTGGGTGCGGCCGGTCTTGAACCGCTTGGTCAGGCCGTTGGCGGAGATGCCGCCGCCGCGCGGCGCGTCACGCTGGCTCATCGCAGCAGGTCCGCCGGCTGGCTCTTCTTCAGTATGCCCATCGCCATCGCCCCGGAGGCGACCGCGAGGATCATCAGCATGATGGCGACCCACTCGAAGGTGCCGGCGCGGATCACCATCGGCAGGCCGATGCTGTTGGTGACCAGCGACACCAGGAAGGTCAGCAGCAGCGTCGCGCCCAGCCCCGCAACGCCGACCCAGAACGACAACTCCATGACGATCAGCCTCAGCGCGCCCATGGAGATGCCGAGCGCCCTGAGCGAGGCGAACTCGCGGATGTTGGAGAGGATCGCCCCGCGCAGCGTCTGCGAGGTGATGCCGATGCCGATGCCGATGGCGAGGAAGACGAAGAACACCAGCAGCACGCCGATGATCTGCTCGGAGAGCAGCGCCTTCTCGTCGTTGTCGTTCAACTGGGCGCGGGTCAGGGCGATGTAGCGGCCGTGCGCGGCGGCGTTCAGCTGGGCGGCCACCTGCGCGGCGTCCTTGGGGTTGCGCACGCCCACCATCAGCGGCCCGGTGCGCCCCTGGTCGTTGCCCTCCATGCCCAGCCGCCGGGCGGTGTCGCGCGACATGATCACGGTGGGCTGGTTGACGCCCTGGTAGTTGTGCAGCACCCCGCGCAGGGTGACGGTCTTGCCGTTCAGCGCCGCCTGGTCGCCGATCTTCACGCCCAGCCGCGGCAGGTCGCTGATGTCGGCGACGACCGCGCCGGGCTCGCTCAGCGCCTGCAGCGTCTGCGGGCTGTAGTCGACTGGCACGGTGAGCGAGCCGGGCCGCGTGTCGACGGCCCAGGTCTGCACATAGGCCTGCAGCTGCTTCTCCGCGCCGCGCGGCACGTTCACCCAGCTGCCGCCGCCGCCGTCGAAGGTCTCGACGTCGGTGACCGACGGATTCATGTAGATCAGCGGCTTGATCCGCGCCGGCAGGCCGGAGTCGCTGTTGATCAGCCGCGGGGTCTTAGCCGGCATGATGAAGAGGTCGGCGCGCGAGCGCTCGGTGGTCGCCAGCACCGAGTGAACGATGCCGGTGAAGATGCCGGTGGTGCCCAGCACCATCAGGCCCGAGAAGGCGAGCGCGACCACGGCTGCCAGATAGCGGCGCCATTCGTAGATCAGTGTGGCCAGCGCCAGCGACATCGAAAGCCCGTCCCCTCTCGAGCGCGAGTCTTAGGATCGGCGCGCCGCGGGGGCCGAGTTAATTAGCCGTAAGGCCGATTAAATCGCCGTAAGGTCGAACGCCTCGCGGAAGAAGGCGACGTTGGCCCGTCGCGCCGCCTCGGCCGCCTCGCGATGGTGGGCCATCAGCACCGGGCCGCCCTTTCCCTTGTGGGCGAAGGGGTCGACGATCTCGCGGGCCGGCGCGTCGCGGTCGAAGCCGTGGCCGGCGCCTTTGTGGGTGATCCCGCGGATGACGGCGCGCGAGGTCGGCGGCAGGCGCGCCAGCAGCTGGTCCAGGCCGTCCGGATCGTCGTAGGCGTCGGCGTCGCCGGCCTGGATCAGGATCGGCGCGCCGGTCAGCTCGGCGAGCGACAGGCCAGGTACGGTCTCATAGGCCCAGCAGACCGGATAGAGGGCCGCGTGGGCGCGGACCTGCGGCGCCGACGCGCCCAGCGTCTCGCGCCAGCGCCGCGTCGCGGTCAGCAGCGACACCACCCCGCCCCAGGAGAAGCCGAGCACGCCCAGCCGGCCGGCGTCGATCTCCGGCTGGCGGGCCATGAAGGCCAGCGCCGCGAAGGCGTCCGGCAGCGTCTCCGGCACGGACCGCGGCCGCGCCACCGCCCCGCGGCCGACGCCCCTGGCCGCCCACATGTCGATCTCGAAGGTGGCGATCCCGGCCGCGGTCAGCGCCTCGGCGTGGAACGCGCCGCGCGCGTCGACGCCGTCCGAGCCGTGGCAGATCAGCACCGCCGGGACCGGCTCGCCGTCCGTGGGCGTCATCAGCTTGCCGGCGACCGACAGCGGCGGATCGGCCTCGGTGGCGAACGCCGCGTAGCTGGTGCGCCAGGTCCAGGCGTCGCTCATGGCGCGAAGCTCGAACGGCCCTTCACGCCCCAATGGCCGTCCTCGCAGGTGACGATGTAGATCGAGTCGAAGGCGCCCAGCTCGCTGCCGTCCTTGCGGTAGCGGACGAAGCGCGTGTCGATGTGCACCTTGTCGTCGCCGGCGTGGATCACCTCGCGCCGCGCCCACGCCGAGCGGTCCCACTCGGTCAGCGCCCCGCGGCCGAACATCTCCGGCTTGTGGTGACTCTCGTCGATGATGGTCATCGTGTTGGAGTGCAGCCGCACGCTGGGGAAGTTGAAGGTCTTCCGCCAGGCGTCGATGTCGCGGGCGTTGAAGGCGGCCATGAAGTCCTCCAGGCACTGCATGGCGGCGGCGACCGAGGTGGCGTTCTGGGGCATGTCGGGCTCGCTTTGACTGTGGGCACGGGGCGCTCGCCTAGATGGGCCGGGACGGCGCCGGCGTGAAGCGGCGAAATAGCGCCGCCGCGCCCACATGTCGCCCCGGCCACATGGACGATCCCCGCGGCCCAGCCTAGACTTCGCCGCAGGATGTTCAGGAACGCCTTGGCCGCGACGCTCGCGGTGCTGCTGGCCGCCAGCGCGGGCCGCGCCGTCGCCGACGAGGGGATGTGGCCCTTCGACGAGGCACCGGTGGCGCGGGTGAAGGACGCGCTGGGCGTCACCCTCGACGGCCGCTGGCTCGACCACCTGCGCGACGCCTCGGTGCGGCTGACCAACGGCTGCTCGGCCTCGATCGTCTCCCGCGGGGGGCTGGTGCTGACCAACCAGCACTGCGTGGTCGCCTGCGCCGCCCAGGTCTCGCCGCCCGACCGCGACTTCGTCGACGACGGCTTTATCGCCCAGGCCAGCGCCGACGAGCGCACCTGCCCCGGCGTGCAGGCCGAGGTGCTGGTCGCCATCACCGACGTCACCGCGCCGATCTTCGCCGCCGGGGCCGGCAAGCTGGGCGAGGAGTACGCCCTGGCCCGCGAAGGCGCCATCGCCAGCGCCGAGCGCGACGCCTGCGGCGGCGACGCCCGCTACCGCTGCCAGGTGCTCAGCTTCTACGAAGGCGGCCAGTTCAAGGTCTACAAGTACCGGCGCTACGCCGACGTGCGGCTGGTGTTCGCGCCGGAGCTGGCCGCGGCGCTGTTCGGCGGCGACCCGGACAACTTCAACTTCCCCCGCTACGACCTCGATTGCGCCTTCCTGCGGCTCTACGAGAACGGCAGGCCGGCGGTGACCCCGACCTTCCTCGCCTGGTCGACCGCCGCCCCGCAGGCCGGCGAGCCGGTGTTCGTCTCCGGCAATCCCGCCACCACCGAGCGGCAGCTGACGGTAGCCCAGCTGAGGTCGCTGCGGGACGTCTCGCTGCCGCTGATCCTGGTCGAGCAGGCCGAGCTGCGCGGCCGCCTGGTCGAGCTCGGCGAGCAGGGGCCGGCGATGCGCAAGCTGGTCGCCGGGCCGCTGTTCCAGGACGAGAACACCTACAAGGTGATCCAGGGGCGGCTCGCGGCCCTGCGCGATCCGGCCTTCATGGCGGCGCGGGAGCATGACGAGGCGGACCTGAAGGCGCGCCTCGCCGCCGACGCCAAGCTGGCGGCCGACATCCGCGATCCCTGGGCGCAGATCGAGGCGACCCAGAAGGCGTATGGATTGCAGTTCGTGGTCTGGCACGAGCTGGAGACCGGCGCCGGCGGCGGCTCGGACCTCTACCGCTATGCCCGCGAGCTGGTGCGCGCCGCGGCCGAGCGGGCCAAGCCGACCGCCGCGCGGCTGCCGGAGTACGCCGACTCCCGCCTGGCGCTGGACGAGAAGGTGCTGCTCGACCCCAAGCCGATCGAGCCGGTGCTGGAGCGGCTCTACCTGGAATTCTGGCTCTCCAAGACCCGCGAGCTGCTGGGCGCCGACGCTCCGGCGGTGACCATGCTACTCGGCCGCGAGAGCCCCGAAGGCCTCGCCCAGCGGCTCGTCGCGGGCAGCCGGCTCGGCGATCCGGCGGTGCGCAAGGCGCTCTGGGACGGCGGCATGGCGGCGGTGAGCGCCTCCGACGACCCGATGATCCAGTTCGTGCTGCGCACCGACCCGCTGTCGCGCGCCGCCCGGCAGGTGTGGGAGGAGGAGGTGGTCGGCCGGGTGCAGGACGCCGGCGAGCGGATCGCCCGGGTGCGCTACGCCGTCGAGGGCCGCGGCCTCTATCCGGACGCCAACTTCTCGCTGCGCCTCAGCTACGGCAAGGTCGCCGGCTGGACCGACCAGGGGCTTGAGACCACCCCCTTCACCACCTTCGCCGGCCTCTTCGGCCGCGCCACCGGCGCCGCGCCCTACAAGCTGCCGCCGCGCTGGGACGGCGGGCGCGCCAAGCTCGATCCGGCCACGGTGCTCGACTTCGCCACCACCAACGACATCACCGGCGGCAGCTCCGGCTCGCCGGTGGTCAACGCCAGGGGCCAGATCGTCGGCGCCGCCTTCGACGGCAACATCCACTCGATCGCCGGCGACTTCAGCTATGACGGCGCACTGAACCGCACCATCGCCGTCTCCACGGTGGCGATCAGCGAGGCGCTGGAGCGGGTCTACGGCGACACGGCGCTGGCGAAGGAGCTGCAGAGCCAGTAGCGAACGAGATGCAGTTTTCACGATGGGGCAACAGCTTGGTCATTCGTCTTGGCAGCGCCTTGTTCGTGGCCCTCGGGCTGGCTAGTCACGACAGGCGGCGCGAGGGGGCGCTCGAAACGCTTCGAGCGTTGCGGCGGCCGTTTCCGGAAGGTTTTCGGTTCGATCGTAACGAGGCGAACGAACGCTAAGTCGCTCCTCGAAGTGTCCGCTGCGGACCTGCCCTTAAGGGCACGGCGGCAAGTTTGCTCTGGCTTTCGATCCGCTCAAGGACGGCCCGAAGGGCCGCCGCGTCGCGGTCGCGCCGAAGGCGCGATCCTTGACCGGACCGAAAGCCAGAGCTCCAATCTAGCCATGGTCCTTAAGGATCATCAGCACTCTGCGAATGCAGGCCAACGTGTTGAGAGCGCCCAGCCCGGCGGCCCTTGCGCCGCCGCGCCGCCTCGTGCCCAATCACCGGGGCGATCTTCGGGGGCGGCGGATGTTCGGGCTGGAGAATGCGCAGAGCCTCGCGGGCGTCGCCGTCACCATCGGCATCTGCTGGGTGCTGTCGGAGAAACGCTCGGCCTTTCCCTGGAAGCTGACGCTGGGGGCGCTCGCCGTGCAGGCGGGGCTGGTGTTCGTGCTGTTCGGCCTGCCCTGGACGCGCGGCGCGCTCGCCGGCGCCGGCATGCTGGTGCAGGGGCTCAGCGACTCGACCCAGGCCGGGGTGAAGTTCGTGTTCGGCTACCTGGCCGGCGGCGACCAGCCGTACCCGGTGCAGAACGGGGCCTTGCTCTTCGTCTTCGCCTTCCGGGTGCTGCCGATCATCCTGGTGATCTGCGCGCTGGCGGCGCTGCTCTGGCACTGGAAGATCCTCAAGTGGATCGTGCAGGGCTTCGGCTACGTGTTCGAGCGGCTGATGGGGCTGCGCGGGCCGCCGGCGCTGGCCACCGCGGCCACCGTGTTCATGGGCCAGGTCGAAGGCCCGATCTTCATCCGCAGCTATCTGCCTTCGCTGTCGCGCTCGGAGCTGTTCCTGCTGCTGGCGGTGGGGATGAGCTGCGTCTCCGGCTCGACCATGGTCGCCTACGCCACCATGCTGAAGGACGCGGTGCCCAACGCCGCCGCCCACGTACTGACCGCCTCGATCATCTCCGCCCCGGCCGGCGTGCTGCTGGCCCGCATCATGGTGCCGCGCGACGCGGCGGCCGAGGCGGTTCCGGACGCCGAGCTGGCCGACGAGAAGCTCTACGAAAGCTCGATCGACGCGCTGATCAAGGGCGTCAGCGTCGGCCTCGACATCGTGCTGAAGATCGGCGCGACGCTGGTGGTGTTCGTCGCCCTGGTGGCGATGGTCGACGGCATTCTGGGTCTCTTCGCCCCGGTCGGCGGCGCGCCGCTCAGCCTGGAGCGCGGCTTCGGGATCGTCCTTTCGCCGCTGGCCTGGTGCCTCGGCATCCCCTGGAAGGAGGCGCAGGCCGCCGGCTCGTTGCTGGGCGTGAAGCTGATGCTGACCGAGTTCACCGCCTTCCTCGACCTCGCCAAGCTGGGCCCGGCCGTGCTGTCACCGCGCAGCCACATCATCATGACCTACGCGCTCTGCGGCTTCGCCAACATCGCCTCGGTGGGGATCAACGTCGCCGGCTATTCGGTGCTGGCGCCCAGCCGCCAGAAGGAGATCATGGGCATGGTCTGGAAGGCGATGCTGGTCGGCTTCCTGGCCACCTGCATGACCGCCTCGGTGGTCGGCGTCTTGCCCTCCAGCCTGTTCGCCCCCTAGAGGGTTGCTTATCGATATCCGGCGAGCGCGCCGGCGGAGGATGCGATGAAGCTGTACGACAGCCGCCGAGCCCCCAATCCGCGCCGCGTGCGCTGGTTCATGGCCGAGAAGGGCATCGACGACATCGAGATCGTCGACGTCGACCTGCTGGCCGGCGCGCACCGGACGCCCGAGTACGTCGGCCGCGCCGGCATCGCCCAAGCCCCGGCGCTGACCATGGACGACGGGACCACCATCACCGAGTCCGTCGCCATCTGCCGCTACCTGGAGAGCCTCTATCCGGAGCCCAACCTGTTCGGCCGCGACGCCAGGGAGACGGCGGTGGTCGAGATGTGGACCCGGCGGGCCGAGATGATGGTGGCGACGCCGCTGATGCTGGCCGTGCGCCACGGCCATCCGGCGCTGGCGGTGCTGGAGACCCAGGTTCCCGAGGTGGCCGCGACCAACCGCGAGCAGGGCGAGCGCTCGCTGAAGCTGTTCGACCGGCGCCTGGCCGAGAGCCGCTGGATCGCCGCCGACCGGGTGACCATCGCCGACGGGGTGCTGTTCGTCGGCATGGAGTTCGCCCGGCTGGTGAGGTTCGTCATCCCCGAGGAGTTGGCGCACCTGAAGGCCTGGCAGCGCGCCATGCGGGAGCGGACTTCTGCCGCGGCGGGGGCATGAGGGCGATGTGGCGGGCTGCAGCGCTCGGTCTCGGTCTGGTGCTCGCGGCCGGCGCGGCGCAGGCCGACGCGCTTCCCGGCGCCGGCTGCCATGTCGACGACGTGGTGTTGGGCTGTCCGCGCGCCGGCCCCTGTCCCAAGCCCCAGACGGAGACCGAGGCCGTCCCGGTGGTCGTGGGGCCGGCCGGCAAGAGCGTCTGCCTGACGCCGGAGGTGCTGAAGGACCTCGATCGCGCCGAGGCGGTGATGATCAGCCATGGCGCCTCGCACACCTACGAAGGGGTGCGGCTCACCGAAATCCTGCGCCTGGTGGGCGCTCCGACCGGCGCGCGCCTGCACGCCGACGCCGACCGCGACTACCTGGTGGTCACCGGCAAGGACGGCTTTCGGGCGGTCTACTCCCTGGCGGAGACCGATGGCAGCGTGCAGCGCCGCCCGGTGATCCTCGCCGACCACATGGACGGCGCGCCGCTGCTCCCCCACGACGCCCCGTTCCGCCTCGTCGTCGACGGCGACCAGAAGCCAGCCCGCAGCGTCTTCGGGGTCACGCGGATCGAGGTGAAGGTGCTGCCTTAGCGGGTTTTGCTCGGGGTCCGGATGGATGCCCCTGGAAGGCGCTGGGAAGGCCGCTTAGGGCCGTTGCGTGGGGAAGTATGCACTTGACGGAACAAGCGGGCCGACTCACCCTATCGGGGCGTGACAGGCCGGGCTCAGTGGGAGCGAATTCTTTGCAATCTGCAAAGTCCACGGATTGTGGACTTTGTGCACGGGATGCACATTACGAGTCGTAAGATCGGGACCGCCGCTCCCCGGCAATGGAGGGTGGCGGCTCCCTCCAAAGGCACCCGCAACGGTGCGCCAGCATCCGGCCTCCAAAGGGTCCCACCAAAAGAGGCAGTGACCGGGCCACAGCAAAATGCGCTAGCTGTGGCCCGAATCACGCCGCCACGGATGCGGGCGCAACTCAAAGGATGTTCGCGGCGAGAGTCGAGTCCGAGTTCCCCCTACGTTCCAAGCTGTTAACAGCCAGAATGCAAAAAGCTCCGGAAAAAGACGACAAGCTACCGGAAGCGGAGGCCGACGCCCGCTTCGACCGCGCGATCAAGACCGCGCTGGCGACGCCACCGAAGCCGCACAAGCCGAAGGAACAGCCGCATGAACCGCGAAGAAATCCTCGGACGCGACGCGCTGATAAGGCTTGAGTGCGCCGAGCTGGCGGAAGGCCGCCTCAGCGACGCGCGCGCCCTTTATGAGTTCGTTACTGACGACGCGTCGCGCACGCCCAAGGAACGCATCCTCGCCGCCATGGAAGAGGCGGGCGTCAAGTGATCTTGGTTATGTCGAACGACTCGCCCGCGACAGCCTTGAGGCATTCTTGGAAGCGCAAGAGCGACTTTTGCGCTTGGGGAGGATTGTGGGGCGCAGCAGGCATTGAGCCGCCCTCTAGCGCCCTCCATAGGTCAAGGGCGACACGCGCGACATCGGCGTAGTTTTCGCTCGTGAGATGACTTGCAGCCATAACTTAACCTTTCGTGCTTGGCTTGGGACGCCTGCACGATAGCCGTGAAGGCGGCGCTAAGCGCTACCTTAACAAGCTGCGACGAATGCCGTCAGCGCGCTTCTCGGGCGCGGACGACCTCAGCGCCGAAATAATGGGCAGGACTGCGGAGCTGGTCGAGGCCCTCGACATCGCCGCGTTCGCCGACCTACTCAGTCTCGCTGAAAACAACGCGTTGGTCGCGGCTAAGGTGGCGTTGTCGGTGTGCCGCCGCGTCGTTCGCCTATATGAGTTCTTCCTTCAGGGCCGCGCGAACTTCGACATTCCCACCAGCGAAGCCTAGCGCCGGCGCATCGCCTGAAGCTTCCTCGCCTTCTGCTTAAGCGTGCGCGCCTTCACCAGTCCGCCGATAGGTGAGGCGCTTGCCGGTTGAGCCGCGAATGGCTTCGTCGGTGCGCTCGGTGTCATCCACGCCGAGCGCGACGCGCGTGTTGTAGCGGAAGTCGAATTCCTTGAGGTAGCGGTGCAGGTGGGCCTCGCTCACTGAGTGGAACGTGCCGTAGATGCCGCGCTTGAGGATCGCGAAAACGCCCTCCGCGGTGTTGGAATAGACCTCGCCGCGGACATACTCGTCCTTGCTGTGGTTGACCGTCGAGTGGCGGGTGAAGTCGCTGCCGGGCTCAAGGTAAGCGCCGTCTTCATCGGTCATCAGGTGCGAGTTGCGATGGACGTTGAGGAACAGCACGCGCGCCAGCGTCTTGGCGTTCACCGTGGCGATGTGGTGCGAGCGCACGCGACCGCCGCGCTCGACCAGCGTGTGGACGGCCGCTTTGCCCTTGCCGCCCCTGTTCTTGGCGTTGCGCTTGCCAAGGTGCTTGTTCTTCTCCTTGCCGCCCACGTAGGTCGTGTCGGCCTCGACGGTCTTGCCCTCGCCGCCGAGCGCGGTCCCGCCGTCAACCGGAAGGCCCATGGCTTCGCGGATGCGGTGCGCCATGAACCACGCCGACTTGTAGGACTTGAGTTCTAGCGAGCGCTGGAGCTGGAGGGCGCTGATACCCTTCTTGCTCGACGCCATGAGCCGAAAGCCGAGCATCCACTTGGAAAGCGGGATGTGCGAGCGCTCGAACACGGTCCCCATCGTGACCGAGAACTTCGTGCGGCAGGAGTTGCAGAAGCAGAGACCGGGCGCGGTGGACTTGCCCGCCAGGCGGCGCACGTTCTCGGCCTCACCGCAGCGCGGGCAATACGGACCATTCGGCCAACGCAGCGCCTCAAGGTGCAGGCGGGCCGCTTCGTCGTCGTGATAGATCGGGTTGCGAAGGTCGGTCATGGCGGATTCCTTATGTCCGCCAACCTACTAGCTCACGCTTGTTCCGTCAAGTGCATACTTCCCGTTGCGTGGGGTGGGTGCTAGGGTACTACTAGTGCCGGCACCAAAGCCGCTGGCGGGGCTCTAGAGCGACGTGGCGAGGGTCTCGACTTATGGGAGTGTTCGAGATCAATCACAGATGCCCATCACCCCTTTCTCGGTCATGGCCGGCCTTTGCGCCGGCCATCAATGAACACCGTGCCAGCCGTGGCCTTGCGGCCGCACGGCCACCCCACAATCGGTGTTCATGGGCCGCCGGCACAAAGGCCGGCGATAACCGTCGTTGGGGGAAGGGGATCGACGGCGGGTTCTGAACGCTGGGATGCAAGGCAGCTGTCCCGCCGCCTCTACGCCGGCGCGGTAGTAAGCAGCTGCTCCGCCACCAGCTCCATCGACCGGATCCGCGAGGCCAGCGTCGGTGCGCCGTGCAGCACGAAGAGCTCGTCGGCCGCGGTGTGGGCGGCCTTGTCCTCCAGGAAGGCGCGCACCGCCGCCGCGTCGCCGCGGAAGCGGCGGATGAAGCGGTCGTCCTCGGGCTGGAAGCCGGGCCGGCTTGGCGGGCGCGGGACCAGGGCGGCGAGCCGGTCGGCCTCCTCGGCGGTGTCGGCGGCCAGCGCGATGGTGGCGATCGCCGCGAACGGCTCGGCGCGGTAGACCGAGGGCTGGAACGCCTGCCGGTAGGCCGCCACCGCCGGCGCGCCGTCGCTGCGGGCGATGAACTCGGCGAACACCATGCCCACGCCGACCATGCCGGCGAATCTGGCGCTGTCGGCCGACGAGCAGAGCAGGAAGAGGTCCGGGTGCGAGGGCCCGGCCGGCGTCGCCTTGACGGCCTGGAACGGATGCGGCGAGGGGAAGGGCTCGACGCCGGCGGCGTCCAGCAGCCAGGCCGAGAGCAGCGCGAAGTATTGCGGGAACACCTCCGAGGAGGCCGAGCCCAGCGCCCGGCCGGTGATCCCGTCGGCCCCCAGCGCGCGGCCGAGCCCGAGGTCGATCCGCCCCGGCGCCAGCGCCTCCAGCTCCATGAACACCTCAGCCACCTTCAGCGGCGAGTAGTTGGGCAGCATCACCCCGCCGGAGCCGAGGCGGATGCTGCGCGTGGCCTGGGTCAGCGCGGCGATCAGCACCTCCGGCGCGGCGCTGCCGAGGTGCGGGATCGAGTGGTGCTCGGCGACCCAGAAGCGGTGGTAGCCCAGCCGCTCGGCGGCCCTGGCCGCCTCGATGGTGTCGCGCACCCCCTGCGCCGGCGTGCCGTCGAGGGGCCGGGGCGACAGGTCGAGGACGGAGAGCGGGATCATCGGGCGCCGATATGGCCGCGAGGGCGGCGCCGGCGCAAGGCGCGGTTCAGCCCGCCCCGCCGTAGCGCTGCGTCAGCTCCGCGGCCAGGTCGGCTTCGCGCTTCAGGCGCGTGCCGGCCAGCCGCAGCTCGACCGGCTGGCCGTCCGCGCCGCGCACCAGCTGCGCCGGCTCGCCGTAGCTGGCGAAGGCGCTGGCTTCGGTGATGGTCGCCGCGCCGTCCTCGCCGACGGTCAGCTCGCCCGCCTTGGCCATCGGGTTGGGCAGGCCCGGCGTGGTGACCAGCACCTTGCCGCCCACCGGCAAAAGGTCGTTCGGCCCCCAGACGCTCCACCAGCGGCCCGACCAGTCCGCCAGGCCCGCATCGGGCGCGCCGTCGTCGCGGAAGCGCTTGAGGATCGCCAGCGCGCCGTCGAGCCAGAGGCCCGCCGCCCCGTCGACGGCGTTGGTGAGGCAGGCAAGGGCGAGGTCCTGCGAGGGCACGACCGCGGCGCGGGTGATGTAGCCCTGGAAGCCGCCGCTGTGGCCGAACCAGTCCCAGCCGTCGAAAGTGCCGCTGATCGTGCCGAGGCCGTACTTCTGCGCAGCCACCGCCCACGGGTCCGACCACTGCGAGCGGCTCATCTCGCGGCGGCTGCCCACCGAGAGCAGGCTGGTGGGCGCGCTCGGCGACAGCTGGGCGAAGAAGCGGGCGAGGTCGGCGGCGGTGCTGACGAAGCCGGTGGCCGGCGCCAACGCGTAGGTGGGGCCGTCGCCGGGGAAGACCAGCCGGCGGCCGAGCAGGGTCTTGTTGCTGTGGCCACGGGCCAAGGGCGCGCCGGCCGGCAGCGGCGTGTCCGGCGTCGTCTCGGTCAGGCCCGCGGCGTCCACCACCTCGCGCTTGACCCAGTCGCCGTAGGGCTCGCCGGTCACCGCCTCGATAACGAGGCCGAGGAGGCCGAAGCCGTGGTTGGAGTACTTCAGCCGCGTCCCCGCCTCGATCGCCGCCGGCCGGCCGAGCTCGGCCCGCAGCGACGCGGCGTCCAGGAACGGCGCGCGGCCGGCCCAGTAGGCGCAGTCCGGCCCGTCGCGCTCGATTCCGGCGGTGTGCGACAGCAGCTGCGCCAGCGTCGCATGGGCGATCGGCTCGCCCAGCCCGGCCACGTAGTCGCCGGCCGCGTCGTCGAGCTTCAGCCGGCCCCGCTCGCGCAGCTTCATGATCGCTGTCGCGGTGAACGACTTGGAGTGGGAGGCGACGCGGAAGCGGTGGCGCGGCGTCATCGCCTCGCCGGCGACCAGGTCCGCGTGCCCGAACGCCGCCTCCAGCACCACTTCGCCCTTGTAGGCGACGGCGATCGTGCAGCCGGGCTGCTCGCTCTGGCGCATCTGGTAGCCGAGCCATTCGGGGATGTAGGCGAGGGCGGGCGCGAGCCAGTCGGGATGTTCGGTCATGCGACAGCGTATGGCCGAGGCGCGGCGCGCCGCCAAGCCGCCGCGGCTCAGGTGAGGCGGGGTTGCGCCGATAGCGGCCGGCGCAGGGGCCTAAAGCAGGCTGATGCGGCCGTCGGCGACGTAGGTCAGCGGCTGGGTCCCGGCGGCGGCGCGGTGCTCGTCGACCCAGGGCATCACTGCGGGAACCGCGCGGCGGACCGGCTGCAGCTGGAACTCCATCGGGAACGCGAGGCGGGGGCGCTGCGAGCTGTTCGGGGCGGTGTGGTGCAGCGTCTCCGAGTGGTGGAAGGTCGCCCCGCCGGCCTGTAGCGGGCAGGCGACGGCGGTGCTGGCGTCGATCGGCTCGGCGACGGTCAGCAGGTTGTCCGCCGGGTCCTCTTCGTGGCGGTGGGCGACGAGGCCGCGCCGGTGCGAGCCGGGGATGAACTGCATTGCGCCCATCTCCACCGTCACGTCTTGCAGCGGCAGCCAGACCCCCAGCGCATGGTAGTCCAGCTCCGGCTGCCAGTAGGCGTGGTCCTGGTGCCAGGCGACCGCGCGTCCGCCCGGCGGCTTTTCGATCATGTGGCCCCAGCAGGTCAGCCGGCCTTCGTCGACGCCGAGCAGGGCCGCGGCGTAGCGCCGAGCGTTGCGGTGGAAGGTGGTCGCAAGGATGGCCGGGAAGCGCATCTCCGGGAAGAAGGCCTGGCCCAGCCGGGCCGGGCTGCCGGCGCCATGCGCGCCGGAGCGGTCGACCGGCGCGCCGCGGCGATCGGCGTTGGCCGGATCGAAGATGAACTCGAAGATGCCGCGCAGCCAGGCGATCTCCTCGTCGGTGGTCAGCCGCTCGACGGCGAGGAAGCCGTTCTCGGCGAAGAAGGCGATCTCGTCGGCGGACGGGACGCGGTCGAACGCCGAGGGCGGCGGCGGACCGAAGTCGGGCGTGCTCATCGCGCCGCCTCGGGCTTGCGGCCGAGGAGCTCGTTCAGCTCCAGCATGTGGGGATGGCCGGCCGGCTGATAGGAGTAGAGCAGGGCGCGCCGGTCGGCCCCGCTGCGGTTCGGCAGCGAGCGGTGCACGAGGAAGGCGCCGAACCAGGCCACCGCGCCGGCCGCAACCTCGAGCGGCTTCAGCCGGCCATGGTCGAAGGCGGCCGGGTCCATCTCCAGGCTGCCGAAGCCGTCGACGCCGGCGCGCTGCGGCCACTTGCCGACCTTGTGGGTGCCGGGCGCGACTTCCAGGCAGCCGTTCTCCACCGTCGCGTCGTCGAGGAAGATCATCGCCGTGGCGACGCGGGCGGCGATCGGCGCGACCGGCTCCCAGTAGGGGAAGTCCTGGTGCAGGATGATCGGGCCGCCGTGGCGGGCGCGCTTGACGTTCAGCTTCTCGGTGAAGAGCGCCAGGTCCTCGGCGCCGACGATCGCCTTGCAGGGATCGACCAGGCGCGCGTCCAGGCCCCAACGCCGCAGCGGCTCGGAGAGGTGGGCGAACGGCTCGACGCCCTGCAGCACCTCCGGCGCGTCCGGCTCCCACTTCACCACCGTGGCCGCCTCGCGCTGGATCTCGAACATGTAGCTGCCGACGACGTGCTTGCTGTGGCGCGCGGCGGCCTCCAGGCGGGCGACCAGCGCCTCGCATTCCTCGGCGATGGCGGTGCACTCGGCGCGGCTGAAGACGCCCTCGCGCACCACGTAGCCGTCGTCGTCGAGCTGGCGGCGCTCGCGCGCATCGAGCCCGAACGAAGCCTTCTCAGCCAGCATGCAAGCCTCCGGGTTGACATGCCAGCATGATCCCGGGGCGGCGCAACGGCAACCGCTTAGTGGTCGTCGCACATGGCTGGCATGTCAGGCGACGCTCAGACCTTGCGGCGGACCTTCTTGACGATGGCGGAGAAGTTCAGCAGCGGCCGCCCGCCGGTGGTCACCAGGCCGCGCACGAACACCATCGAGCCGCCGGCCCGCACCACGTCGCCGGTCGCCTCGATCAGCTGGCCCTCCTGGGCGGCGTCGACGAACTCGCAGTTCAGCGAGGCGGTGACCGAGCCCGAGCCCTCCAGCTCCTTGTCGGCGATCATGAACAGGGCGTAGTCGGCGAAGGTGGCCAGGCACCCGCCGTGCATGAAGCCGCTGCCGTTCATGTGCTTCTTCCCGGCGCGGAAGGCGCAGACCATGCGGCCGGCCTCGTCGCGCCTCGCGTAGAACGGGCCGGTGAGGGCCTCGTAGGGGTCCGTGTCGTAGCGCCCCCAGCCGGCCCACTCCCCCTCGGCGACCGGCTTCGGCCGCCACGGCTCCTCGGCGTCGCTGCCGTCCATGCACGCTCCCGCGAAAGTAAGGTTTGCGGCGGGCGTCCCGCCAACTACGTTCCGCCTGCCTTAAGCCCGGTCGGGCGCGATGAGGCAAGCGGGCGCCCTCGGCATTGGGAGAACACATGGCCCTCGATCTCGAAACCCGCGACGCCCTGATCGACACGGTGCGCAGCTTCGTCGCCGAGCGGTTGCGGCCGCTGGAGGCCAAGGTGGCCGAGGACGACGCGGTGCCGGACGACGTCGTCGCCGAGATGCGCGAGCTGGGCCTCTTCGGCCTCTCGATCCCTGAGGAGTACGGCGGGCTCGACCTTTCGATGGAGGACGAGTGCCTGGTGGCGGTCGAGCTCGGCCGCACCAGCCCGGCGTTCCGCTCGGCCTTCGGCACCAACGTCGGCATCGGCAGCCAGGGCCTCGTCATGTTCGGCACGCCGGAGCAGAAGCAGCGCTACCTGCCCGGCATCGCTTCCGGCGAGATCGTCACCGCCTTCGCCCTCACCGAGCCCGAGGCCGGCTCGGATTCCGCGTCGGTGCAGACGCGGGCTACGCGGGACGGCGACGCCTACGTGCTGAACGGCATGAAGCGGTTCATCACCAACGCCAACAAGGCCAGCCTGTTCACGGTGATGACCCGCTCCGACCCGGAGAAGAAGGGGGCCGCCGGGGTCACCGCCTTCCTGGTGCCGCGCGACCTGCCGGGCCTCTCGGTGGGCAAGCCGGAGAAGAAGATGGGCCAGCAGGGCGCCCACATCTGCGACGTGATCTTCGACAACGTCCGCGTGCCGGCGCAGAACCGCCTGGGCGCCGAGGGCGAGGGCTTCAAGGTGGCCATGCAGGTGCTGGACCGCGGGCGCCTGCACATCTCCGCCGTCTGCGTCGGCGTCGCCGAGCGGCTGATCGCCGACTGCGTCGCCTATGCGTCCGAGCGCAAGCAGTTCGGTCAGCCGATCTCGGGCTTCCAACTGGTGCAGGGCATGATCGCCGACTCGAAGACCGAGGCCATGGCCGCCCGGGCGCTGATGCTGGAGACCGCCCGCAAGCGCGACGCCGGCGAGGGCGTCACCCTGGAGGCCGCCGCCGCCAAATACTTCGCCTCCGAGATGGTCGGCCGAGTCGCCGACCGGGCGGTGCAGATCTTCGGCGGCTCCGGCTACGTCGCTGACCACGGCATCGAGCGCCTCTACCGCGACGTGCGCATTTTCCGCATCTACGAGGGCACCAGCCAGATTCAGCAGGTGGTGATCGCCCGCGAGACGCTGAAGCGCGGGGGTTGAAGGGGGACCCGCGCGGGCTTAGCTTAGCTAAGCCGTGATCGTGAACATCCACGCCGCCAAGACCAACCTCTCGAAGCTGATCGAGGCCGCCGAAGCGGGCGAGGAAGTCATCCTTGCGCGCAACGGCAAGCCGGCGGTGAAGCTGACGCCGGTGGCTGAGGTGTCTCGGCCGCAGGCGGGTGTCGAAGAGCCGGACGCGCCGGCCTGGTTTGGAGCGCTCCGAGGCCAAATCTGGATCGCGCCGGGCAGCGAGGATCCGGACGAGGAACTGACTCGGGAGATGGAGGACGGACCGATCGTTCCTCCGGAAGAGAAGACTTGAAGCTCCTCATCGACACCCACGTCGTCCTGTGGGGCTACAACGAGCCGGAACGCATCTCAAAGACGGCAAGCCGGGCGATGGCGTCGAGTCAGAACCAGTGCTTCGTCAGTCTGGCCAGCCTCTGGGAGATCGCTATCAAGGCTCGCAAGGGTCAACTGTCCGCATACGACGACTTGCCGGCGCGTATCGAGGCCAATCCTCAGCTCGTCCTCTTGCCGATCCTCATCGACCATGTGTGGCGCATCCGCCAATTGCCACGCCTGCACGGTGATCCTTTCGATCTGCTCCTCGCATCCCAAGCCATGACCGAGCAGATGACGCTGGTGACGCATGATCGCGCGATGGCGCAGTACGGAATCCCCACCCTCGCGACCTGAGGCCGCTACGAAACCCCCGTCTCGATCGCGAGGCGCACCAGGTCGGCCGTGCGGGCTACGCCCAGCTTGGATTTGATCATCGTGCAGGTGTTGGCGATGGTCTTGTAGGAGGCGCCCAGCGCGTCGGCGATCTCGGCGAGGCTGGCGCCGCCGGCGAGCAGCCGCATGATCTCCAGTTCGCGCGGGCTGAGCGCATCCAGCGTCTCGGCGCCTTCGCCCAGC
>DASXEN010000070.1:0-3627 GCA_036490095.1 Caulobacteraceae bacterium | reverse complement strand
CGCGGCCGGGTGTTCGCGACTGGCGGTGATCACGCAGAAGTCGTGCGCGGCGTGGTGATAGCGGTGCAGCGGCCAGAAGTAGCGGGTGTGGTCGACGCGGTGGGTCCAGTAGTCGAAGAAGCTGTAGACGAAGAAGTAGATTAGAACCTGCAGCGCCAGCGGCAGGCCGGCGGCGTCGACGTAGAGGCCGGTGTGGGCGCGCAACCAGTCACGCAGCGCCAGGCCGGAGATGATCGATGCCCCAAGCAGCATGATCTTGCCGATCAGATCGGTCAGGTGCGCCTGCGAGAGCACGAAGAAGGCAATGTCCGTTCGCATCGACTGGGTCGGTGCGGTCACCATTTGCCGTAGCGAGCTGTCGCGCCAGCCGACCACGAAGCACTCGAGCCACAACGCCGCCGGCAGCAGGAACAGCATCACCAGGGCGTTGCCGGCAATGCGGTCGTGGATGTTGGCGAGACGCAGAGTGTGGCCGGCGACGTTCAGCGACAGCACGTCCGGCAGCAGTCTGAACGCCGCCTGCCAGGCCAGCGCCAGCAGGCCGGCGTAGAGCGCCAGCGCGGCGACGATGACGGCGCGCTCGACCCAGGGACGCGCGCCGGAGCGTGGCGCCGCAGATCGCCCCCGACTAGACGCCGGGGCCATGGCCGGCTGGCGTGTGCCGAAGTCGACGCTCACGCCTGCACGCGCCGGGCGCCCTCGGCGACGGTGACCACCTCGAAGCCGGCGGCCAGCGCCGCGTCGGCGAGCCCTTCCAGCGTCGCTGGCGTGCAGCCCCAGGGCGACGGGTCGTCGGCGACGTCGTGAGTGCAGAAGATGAGCCAGGCCTTGCGGCCCTTGGCGCGGTCGAGCCAGCGGCGCGCCAGCGCCTCGCCGCCGGGTCCCTCGACGCCGATGGCCGGCGCCTGGTTGAGGTCGGTGCCAGCGGTGACGAGGCCGGTGTGCAGCGCCCGCATCAGGTCGAAGCGGGCGGCGAGCGCGTGCTTGGTCGCCGGGGCGACGTCGCCGAACGGATAGGCGAAGGTGACCGGGCGCGGCAGGCCCCAGTGTTCCAGCGTCTGCGCATTCAGCGCCACGTCCTCGACCGCGTCGTCGGCGGCGGCCTGGCCGCAGTCGAGGTGCGAATAGGTGTGGCAGCCGATCTCGTGGCCAGCTTCGGCCAGCCGCTGCACCGCCTCGAGCTCGGCCATGCGGCCGGTGGCGGCGTCGGTCCCGGCGAGCGCGGCGGCGATATAGTAGGTGCCCTTCAGGCCGCGCCGCTCCAGGATCGCCGCGCCAGCCTCGGTGGCGGTGGCGGGGACGTCATCGAAGCTGAACGAGATCATCGGCCTGTCCGGACCCCGTGCCGGACGCCGGGCGGCCAGGCGCACGGTGCGGCGGCGCAGCTTGGCGCGCCAGGAACGGTCGGCATGGTAGGCTTCGATCATCAGATCGCCTCCGCGTAGAGCGCCGCGCGATAGAGCCGCAGCGCGAAGGCCCGCGCCCCCGCGGGGCCGATCGGCGCCAGCGCCGCCGCCTTCAGCCACGGCCGCCACACCTGCCGCAGCGGCGCGCGCTTCAGCGCCTTGGCGGCGCGGTAGCTCGGATAGGTGCTGACGATGTCGCCGTGGGCGGCGACCACGCGGGCGAAGTTGGCCGCCGACTGCTCGAACTTGGCCGCCATCGCCGCCGCCGGCGCAAGGCCGAGGTGGGTGGCGGGATTGTCGATGTGGGAGATCGGGTGGCGGCGCGAGACGCGCATGCCCCACTCGACGTCCTCCCAGCCCCAGCCGACGAAGCTGGCGTCGAACGGCTCGCTCTCGAACACGTCGCGGCGGATCAACAGATTGGAGGTGAAGACGTACTTCTCCGGCGCCTTGCGCCGTTCCTCGACCGGCATGCAATCGCTGCGCAGCGACAGCGCCCGGTGCACGGCGTGCAGGCGGTTGCGCGGCGTCTGCTCCAGCGAGAAGCCGCCGAACGCGACGGCCGGGTTGTCGGCATCGATCAGCGCCAGCCAGCGGGCGAGGAAGTCGTCGCAGTCGGGCAGCATGTCGGCGTCGAGGAACAGCAGGTGACGACCGCGCGCCTCGGCGGCGAGCCGGTTGCGGCCGATCGCGCGGCCGGCGTTGGCGGCCAGGCGCACGAAGCGGACGGGCTGGGCGACCTCGCCCATGGCGGCGACCACGCGCTCGGCCAGGGCGTCGTCGCGGGCGCCGTCGTCGAGCACCACGATCTCGGCGGCCACCGGGCGGCGATCCAGCGCGCGCAGCAGCGCCGAGGGGTCGTCGCGGAAGGACGGGATCAGCACCGACAGCTTCGGCGCGGCGCCGGCCCAGGCGGCGTTCTCGTGGATGGCGGCGTCGCTCAAGTGGCGGTCCTCGCTCGCAAGGCGCCGATCGCGCCGCGGCCTCTGGAGCGGACGCCGGCGATGTCGAACGCGTAGGCGGCGACGCCGTAGACCGCGACGCCCGCAGCGGCCTTCAGGCCCAGCTCGACCGCCCCGCCCAGCGCCGGCAGCCGCGCCACCACCGCGCCCATCACGGCGCTGGCGAGGGCGGCCTTCGCCAGCGCCGCCCACGGGATCGGCAGCGGCTGGGCGAAGCGGCCTAGGCCGATCGAGGCGGCGAGGCCGATTCCGTAGCTGGCGGTCGTCGCCATCATCGCGCCCGGAAGGCCCAGGCGCGGGATCAGCAGCAGGTTCAGGCCGACGTTGGCGGCGGCGGGCACGCTCATCGCCGCCAGCAACAGGCCGGTGCGGCGACCGAGGGTAAAGGCCTGGTGGGTGTAGTAGGTGGTGAGGCCGGCGAAGAGGGCGCTGGCGGCAATCCACGGCGTGACGCTGGCGGCGCCGTCGCGCAGCGCGGGTCCGATCATGACGTCGGCCAGCGGCCGCGCCACCAGGGCGAGACCGACCGAGGCGGGCAGACCGAGCGCCAGCATCAACCCGGCTTGTTCGCGCGCGGCCTTCTGGAGCGCCGCGCCGCCGCCGCGCTCCAGCGCCATGATCAGCGCCGGCCCGCCGGCCGCGCCCAGCCAGATGAACATCACGTCGAGGGTACGGTTCGCGAGGCTGTAGCCGGCGTGATAGACGCCCACCGCGGTGTCGTTGAGGAAGGCCGCGAGCAGGAAGCGGTCGGTCGTGGCCAGCGCCAGCGCCAGGATCAGCGACAACGCCACCGGCAGACCGTAGGCCGCATAAGCCTGCGCCTTGTTGCGCACGAATTCGCCGCCGCCGCCGCGGCGCAATTCGGTCGGCAGCACGAAAATCAGCACGATAGCCGCGGCCGCGCCCAAGCCGGCGATCGGCGCCGCGCCCTTCAATCCGACCACGATCAAGCCCGCGCCGACCGCGAAGCCGCCGAGGGTCTGCACCATGTCCATGATCGCCGCGCCGCGCACGTCGCCAACGGCGCGGCGTCGTTCCTGGTTCAGCTTGGCGAGGCTGCGGACCAGGATCGACGCCAGCCCGGCGCCGACCGCGATCTTCACCGGCCCATCGCCCGGCCACAGCAGCATCGCCGCGCCGGCGACGACGACGAACAGCGCCGCGGCGGCGCCCCAGCAACGGTAAACGGTGGCGAAGAGGTCGCTTAGCCGCCCAGCCTCGGCTTCGGGCGCATGGAACCGCGCCATCGCCGCCTCCAT
>DASXEN010000192.1:0-29143 GCA_036490095.1 Caulobacteraceae bacterium | reverse complement strand
GACCGGACCCTCGGCGGCGATCAGCTCCAGGGCGCGGACGCTGCGGCGGGCCAGCTCCAGCGCCGCGCGGGCGGCGCGCAGCGGCGGCGGGGCGGCGCGCCAGTCGTGGAGCGCCGCCGCCTCGGCCAGCCGCGCGGCGTCCGAGGCCGCGCCGAGTCCCTGCCCCATCCAGGCCTCGTAGTCGCGCCCGCCCATGAAGCGGGCGGTCGCGACCGGCCGGCCCTCGACGTCGACGTTGGCCAGCATGTCTTCGGCCGGATCGTAGGCCGCCGGCCCCGCGCCGCCAGCGGCCATCGAGACGAACCAGGTGCCGGTGGAGACCACGGCGAACGGCGCCCCGGCCAACTCGGGAAAGCCGCGCGCGGCGTGGAGGGCGGCGTTGCTGTCGTGCAGGCCGCAATGGACGACGCAGTCGCGCGGCAGGCCGGTCGCGGCGGCCAGCTCGGGGCGGATCGGGCCGAGGACGTCGGCGGCGCGCCGCAGCGGGCCAAGCCGCCCGGCCCAGCCGCGCCGCTGCGCCAGGTCGGAAAAGCGGCGGTCAAGCGGCCGCCAAAGGTCGGTGTGGCAGCCGAGGCTGGTGGCTTCGCAGGCGCGCTCGCCGCTGAGCCGCCAGGCCCAGAACTGCGGCCACAGCAGCGCCTGGCCGGCGCGCGGCCAGCGGTGCGGATAGAGCATCTCCAGCCAGTAGAGCTGCAGGCCGAGGTTGAGGCCGCCGGGCAGGCGCGGCGACAGCGTCGCCTCGAACGGGTCGCGCAGCGCGTCGTAGGCGGCGGCGAGCGCGGCCGGCGGCTCGGCCTCGTAGTCGAGCGCCGCGAGCGGCCGCTCGCCGTCCATCAGCACCGCCGCCGCGCCATGGCCGACCGGCACGACGGCGCCGATGTCCGCCAGCGCCGCCAGCTCGCCAAGCGTGCGCCGCAGCCAGGCGTCGATGCCGGCGATGTCGAGCTGCGCCGGGCCTGCGTCGGTCCAGGCCGCGTTGAGGTAGTCGCGCTCGGCGAGGCGCTCGCCCCGCGGCGACCACAGGCTCGCCTTGCTGCGCGTCTTGCCGATGTCGAGGACGACGACCGCCCGGTCCACGCCGCGTACCCGATGATTGAAAATGAGCGATTCTTACGCGACGTGATTGTTTCAAACAACGGCCGGTGTTACGAGCCGCGTCCTGACGAGGAGGTTTCATGGACGACGCTGCCCGCGTCAACTTGGGCGAGGCGCTGGCGCGGCCGACGCCGCGGTGGCCGGCCGAGGCGGCCGCCGGCAAGACCGAGGCCGAGCTGCTGGTGCTGCGCTCCAACCTGCTGGGCGCCGACCTGGCGGTGACCAACTTCGGCGGCGGCAACACCTCGGCCAAGCTGGAGGAGCCCGATCCGATCACCGGCGCACCGGTGCAGGTGCTGTGGGTGAAGGGCTCGGGCGGCGACCTGGGCTCGATCGCGGCGGGCGGCTTCTCGCGGCTGCGGATGGCGACGCTGGACGCGCTGGCGCCGCGCTTCGGCGGGTCGGCGGACGAGGACCTGATGCCGGGGCTCTACCCCTATGCCGCCATCGAGCCGGGCGGGCGCGCACCCTCGATCGACACGCCGCTGCACGCCCTCTTGCCGTTCCGCCACATCGACCATGTACACCCGGACGCGGTGATCGCGCTGGCGGCGGCCAGCGGCGGCGAGGCCGCGGCGCGGGAGATTTATGGCGACGCGGTCGGCTGGACGCCGTGGCTGCGGCCGGGCTTCGAGCTGGCTCAGCGGCTGCGGGCGCTGGTCGACGCCAGGCCGGATCTGCGCGGCGCGATCATGGCCGGGCACGGGCTGATCGCTTGGGGCGAGACCTCCGAGGCCTGCTGCGCCAACACCCTCGACCTGATCGGCCGCGCGGCGGACTACCTCAACCATCGCCTCGCCCGCGCGCCGGCGTTCGGCGGCGAGAAGGTGGCGCGCCTGCCGGCGGCTGAACGCGCCACGGCGGCGGCCGCGCTGGCGCCGCTGTTGCGGGCGTTGGCGGGCGACGCGCCGCGCAAGATCCTGCACTTCGACGACAGCCCCGAGACGCTGGAGTTCGTCGGCTCGCACGACGCGGCGCGGCTCGCCGAGCTCGGCACGTCGTGTCCGGACCATTTCCTCCGCACCAAGATCAAACCGCTGTTGCTCGACCCGGCGCGGCTGGAGCGCGACGGGGGCGCCTACCTGGCGGCGGCGTTCGAAGCCTACCGGGCGGACTACGCGGCCTACTATGAGCGCTGCCGTCGTCCGGCGAGCCCGCCGATGCGCGACGCCAATCCGGTGGTGGTGCTGCACCCGAAGGTTGGCATGTTCGCCCTGGCCAGGGACAAGGCGACGGCGCGGATCGCCTCCGAGTTCTACCGCAACGCCATCAACGTGATGCGCGGCGCCGAGGCGGTGGGCGGCTACCTGGGTCTGCCCGAGCAGGAGGCCTTCGACATCGAATACTGGGCGCTGGAGGAGGCGAAGCTGCGGCGCATGCCGCCGCCGGCGCCGCTGGAGGGCCGCATCGCCCTGATCACCGGCGGCGCGGGCGGCATCGGCCGCGCCACCGCCGAGCGGCTGCTGGCCGACGGCGCCTGCGTGGTGCTGGCCGACATCGACCTCGCCGCGCTCGCCGCCGCGGAGCAGGACTTGGCGGCGCGCTACGGCGCGGACCGGGTGCGGCGCACGGCGATGGACGTCACCGACGAGGCGGCGGTGGTCGCCGGCCTCGCCTTCGTGGCGCGCGAGTTCGGCGGCCTCGACATCCTGGTCGCCAACGCCGGCATCGCCTCGGCCGCGCCGATCGAGGAGACCACGCTGGCGATCTGGCGGCGCAACCACGACATCCTGGCCGAGGGCTACTTCCTGGTCAGCCGCGAGGCGTTCAAGCTGATGAAGGGCGAGGACGGGAAGGGGCTGGGCGGCTCGATCGTGTTCGTCGGCTCGAAGAACGCGCTGGCGGCCAGCGTCAACGCCTCGGCCTACGCCTCGGCCAAGGCGGCCGCCGTGCACCTGGCCCGCTGCCTGGCGCTGGAAGGCGCCCCGCATGGCATCCGCGTCAACGTGGTCAATCCGGACGCGGTGCTGCGCGGCTCGCGCATCTGGAGCGGCGACTGGCGCCAGGAGCGCGCGGCGGCCTACGGCGTCGACCCCGGCCCGGAGCTGGAGGCGCACTACCGCGACCGCAGCCTGCTGAAGCGCGAGGTGCTCCCCGAGGACGTGGCCGAGGCGGTGGCCTTCTTCGCGTCCGAGCGCTCGGCCAAGTCCACCGGCAACATGCTCAACGTCGATGCTGGAAATGCCCAGGCCTTTACGCGCTGACATACCCTCCCGCTTGAGGGGAGGGTATGACCTGAGGTCCGGGGCGGGGGATTCCCTCCGCCATCCGGGCGTCGCCGGCAGACCCCCACCCCCAACCCCACCCCTCAAGCGGGAGGGGAGCAAGGCGCCGCCATGAACCGCCCGCCCCTGCCTCAGGACCTGATCGAGCGCGAGAACGCCGCCCGGCTCGCCGCGCTGCAGGACGAGTACGAGGCGCTGGGGCGGGCGCTGGACCGCCGCGGCCGTTCGATCGAGGCGGTGAAGGAGAAGGTGAAGGCCTTCGCGGTCGCCGTGCCCACCTGGGGCCTCGGCGTCGGCGGCACGCGGTTCGCCAAGTTCCCGATCCCCGGCGAGCCGATCGGCATCCACGAGAAGCTCGAGGACGCGGCGGTGGTGAACCAGCTGGGGCGGATGACGCCCACCGCCTCGCCGCACTTTCCGTGGGACAGGGTCGAGGACCCGCAGGCCCTGCGCGAAGAGGCCGCCGAGTTCGGCCTCGCCTTCGACGCGGTGAACTCCAACACCTTCCAGGACCAGCCGGGCCAGGGCTGGAGCTACAAGTTCGGCTCGCTGACCCACACCGACAAGGCGGTGCGCGACCAGGCCATCGCCCACAACATCGACTGCATCGACCTCGGCGTGGCGCTGGGCTCGAAGGCGATCACCGTCTGGATCGGCGACGGCGCCAACTTCCCCGGCCAGCAGAACCAGACCAAGGCCTTCGACCGCTATCTCGACTCGATGAGCCAGATCTACGCGGCGCTGCCGGACGGCTGGCGGATGTTCATGGAGCACAAGCTCTACGAGCCGGCCTTCTACTCGACGGTGATCAGCGACTGGGGCACCAACCTGCTGGCGGCCCAGCAGCTCGGCGAGAAGGCCCGCTGCCTGGTGGACCTCGGCCACCACGCGCCGAACGTCAACATCGAACAGATCGTCGCCCGCCTCGCCCGCTTCGGGAAGCTGGGCGGCTTCCATTTCAACGACTCGAAGTACGGTGACGACGACCTCGACACCGGCTCGATCAACCCGCACCAGCTGTTCCTGATCTTCAACGAGCTGGTGGAGGCCGAGGCGCGCGCCGGCGGTGACTTCAGCCCGGCCTACATGATCGACCAATCGCACAACGTCACCGACCCGATCGAGAGCCTGCTGCTCTCGGCGGCGGCCATCGGTGGCAGCTATGCGCGGGCGCTGCTCGTCGACCGCGAGGCGCTGGACGCGCACCAGGGCGCCAACGACGTGGTGATGGCCTTCTCGGCCTTGCGCCGCGCCTACGAGACCGACGTCGCGCCGATCCTCACCATGGCCCGCTACGAGCTCGGCGGCGCCATCGACCCGATCGACGTCTACCGCACCTCCGAATGGCGCCCGCGCAAGGCCCAGGAGCGCGGCCGCGCGTCGGCCTCGGCGGGGATCGTGTGAAGGCGCGGTCCCCTCACCTCACCTCTCCCCGCGCGGCGGGGAGAGGGCTACGGAGCGCGCGAGGCGGCTTCACCAAGGTTGCAAACGCGTGGTCTTTCAGTAGCCCTCTCCCACGCGAGTGGGAGAGGTGAGGTGAGGGACAGCCGCGGCGCGGAAAGGGCCACGAATGCACGCCAGCCAGCGTGACGCCGAGATCCTGCGGCTGCTGGAGAGCCAGGGCTTCGTGTCGTTCCGGCAGCTGTCGGGGCGGCTCGACGCCTCGTCGGCCACCATCCGCCGCGACCTGGAGCGGCTGGAGGCCGACGGGCGGCTGGTGCGGGTGCGCGGCGGCGCCCGGCTCGCCGGCGACGGCCCGTGGGAGCACCTGGTCGGGGCGCCGTTCGAGACCAACCGCGCCCGCCACGCGCCCGAGAAGGCCGCCATCGGCCGCGCCGCCGCCGCGCTTTGCCGGCCCGGCGAGGCGGTGATCATCGACGGCGGCACCACCACCTTCCAGATGTGCGGCCACCTGGCCGGCCTGGAGCTGCAGGTGCTGACCAACTCGCTGCACATCATCAACGAGCTGCTGCCGCAGGCCGGGACGCGGCTCTCGGCGCCCGGCGGGGCGATCTTCCGCGAGCAGAACATCATCCTCTCGCCGTTCGAGGACGACGGGCTGTCGCACTATCACGCCGCCAAGCTGTTCATGGGCGCCGCGGCGGTGGGGCCGCGCGGGCTGCTGCAGGCCGACGTGGTGCTGATCCAGGCCGAGCAGAAGCTGTTGGCCCGCGCCGACAAGCTGGTGGTGCTGGTGGACTCCTCCAAGTTCCGCACCTCCGCCAGCTTCGTGGTCTGCGACCTGGAAGCGATCGACGTGGTGGTGACCGACGCGGGAATCACCGCCGACGAGGCGGCGATGCTGAAAGCGCACGGCATCGAGGTGATCGTCGCGGGCGACTGAATGGGACACACACGCGTCGTCCGGCGCCGGGGACTATCTGGTCAAGCTGAGGGACGCGTGTGTGTGCCCGGCTCACGCGGCGTGTCCCCGGCGCCGCGGCGGGCGCGCCAGATGAAGTAGCAGGCGAGGCCGACGAGGTTCCAGGCGGCGAAGAAGAGTTGGGTCTTCTGCTGCAGGTTGGCGAACAGGTAGAGGCAGCCGGCGATGGCCGCGGGGCCGACCAGCCAGGCGAGCGGGGTGCGGTAGACGCGCGGGCGGTCCGGCTCGCGGCGGCGCAGCACCAGCATGCACAGCGCCACCGCGGTGAAGGCGGCCAGCGTGCCGGCGTTGGCCAGCGAGGCGATCTGGTCCAGCGGCGCAAGGCCAGCCAGCACCGCGACGACCACGGCGGTGGCCAGCGTCATCCGCACCGGCACGCCGCGGCCGCTGACCTTGGCGAGCGCGGCCGGCAGCAGGCCGTCGCGGGCCATGACGAAGAAGATCCGGCTCTGCCCGTAGAGGAAAGCCAGGATCACCGTCGGCAGGGCGATCACCGCCGCCGCGCCGATGCCGATGGCGACGCCGCCCTCGCCGATCCCACGCAGGATCAGCGCCAGCGGCTCGGGGCTGTTGGCGAAGCGGCTGTAGGTCATGGCGCCGACCGCCACCGCCGCCACCGCCACGTAGATCAGCGCGCAGGCCGCCATCGAGCCGATGATGCCGATCGGCAGGTCGCGGCCGGGGTTCTTGGTCTCCTCGGCCGCGGTCGACAGGGCGTCGAAGCCGTAGAAGGCGAAGAAGATGATCGAGGCCGCCGCCATCACCCCATAGCGGACGCCGCCCACCGTCGGGCCGACGACGCCGTGCGGCAGGAAGGGGTGAAAGTTGGCGGCGTTGAAGTGTGGCGCAGCCACGGCGAGGAACACGCCGAGCGCGATGATCTTCACAGCCACCAGCACCGCGTTGACGTTGGCGCTCTCGCGGGCCCCGAGCATCAGCAGCCCCGCCACCACGGCGATGATGGCGATGGCCGGCAGGTTGATGAGGCCGCCGGCGTAGAAGCCGGTGGTCAGCGCCGCGGGCAGGTGCACGCCGACCGCGCCCAGGAAACCCACGGCGTAGCCGGACCAGCCGACCGCGACGGTGGAGACCACCAGCGAGTATTCGAGGATCAGGCTCCAGCCGACCACCCAGGCGATGATCTCGCCCAGCGCCACGTAGCTGTAGGTGTAGGCGCTGCCGGAGGCCGGGATCATCGTCGCGACCTCGGCGTAGGCCAGCGCCGCGCAGGCGCAGACCGCGCCGGCGATCAGGAACGAGACGATCACGGCCGGCCCGGCGAGGTTCGCGCCGACCCCGATCAGCGTGTAGATGCCGGTGCCGACGATGGCCCCGACCCCCAGCGGGATCAGGTGCCACCAGGAGAGCGTCGCTTTCAGCCGCTGGCCTTCGGGCAGCGCCTCCAGCGAGACGACTTTGCGGTGCAGCAGCGAGGTCATGGAATCATGCGGCGCATGCGCCGAATGAACCACGAAAGACGCGCCCTCGACGAGCCCGCTGGCGCCGTCGATCACGCCAGGCGGCTGGCGATCGCTTTCAGCACCGCGCTGGTGCGGTCGCGGGCGTCGAGTTTCAACAGCAGGCGCGAAACGTGGTTCTTCACGGTGCCCTCGGTCAGACCCAGCAGCTCGCCGATCTCGCGGTTGCTGAAGCCGCCGGCCATCAGGCGGACCACGTGCTGCTCGCGCTCCGAGAGCGCCTCGGCGACGCCCTCGTCGAGCTGCGCCGCTTGCCGGCCTTGCAGGTTGCGCAGCAGGGTCTCGGTGATCGACGGCTGCAGGATCGAGCGGCCCTCGGCCACGGCCCGGATGCCGGCGGCGAGCTGTTCCAGCGACACGTCCTTCAGCAGGAAGCCGCGCGCGCCGGCCTTGGAGCCCTCGAACAGCGCCTCGGCGTCGTCGAAGGTGGTCAGCAGGATGAAGTGCGGCGCCTGTCCGGGCCTGGCGAGCCGGCGCAGGACGGCGATGCCGTCCAGGCCCGGCATGCGGATGTCGAGCAGCACCACGTCGGGCGCCGCCGGCGGGATCAGGCTCAGCGCCTCTATCCCGTCGACCGCCTCGCCCACCACCTCGATGTCGCTCAGCAGCGACAGCAGGCTGCGCACGCCCTTGCGCACCAGGGTCTGGTCGTCGACCAGGAAGACGCGGATCACGGCAGGCGCGGCCGCGCCGGAAGCCAGCCGGCGACCCGGAAGCCCTGGCCATGCGCGGTCTCGAAGACGATCCGTCCGCCCAGTTGCTCGAAGCGCTCGCGCAGGCCGTTCAGGCCGTTGCCCGGCCGCAGGCGCACCACGCCCTGTCCATCGTCGCGGCTCTCCAGCCGCACGCCGTCCTCGTCCGCGCGCAGGGCCAGCCACAGATTGCGAGCCCGGGCGTGGCGCAGGGTGTTGGTGATGATCTCCTGGGCCGCGCGCATCAGCGTCTGGGCGGTGTCGGCCGGCTGCAGCGCCAGCGTCTTCGGCACGTCGAGGTGGACCTCCAGCTGCGGCGCGCCGGCCGCCAGGGCCTGCAGCAGCGGCTCGATGTCGTGCCCGTCGTAGCGGCGCAAGGCCCCGACCACGTCGCGGACCTTGGCGAGCAGCGACTTGGCCAGGTCGCGCGCCTCGACGACGCTGGCGCGCGCCTCCTCCGACGACGCGTGGTTGGCGTATTCCAGCTGCAGGCTGAGCGCGGTCAGGTCGTGGCCCCAGGCGTCGTGCAGCTCGCGGGAGATGCGCATCCGCTCGGCCGCCGCGGCGCTGTCGGCGAGCAGCGCCTGGGTGGCGCGCAGCTCGGCGTTGATCTGCGCCAGGGCCTGGCTGGTCTCGGCCTCGCGGCGCAGCATGTGCACGGCGCCCACCGCGATCACCTCGGCGGCGACGTTGACGCCCCAGTAGAGCCAGCTCAGCACGTCGGTGAGGTCGCGGCCGCGGCCGGCCCAGATCAGCGCCGATTGCACCGCCACCCAGATCAGCGCCCAGCGCGCGCCGAGAACCAGCGCCGCCTGCAGTGCGATGGGCGCCAGCAGCGGTCCCGGATCGCCGCGGCCGGGCAGCGCGCCCATGGCGATCACCGCCAGGGTCTCGACGCCGATCAGCAGCAGCTGGGCGGTGCGCGAGCGCCGGCCCACGACGACCGAGCCCAGCAGCGCGGCGCTGAACACGCCGAACACGATCAGCCATGAGGCCAGCGGCGCGTGGGCGGAGTCGGGCTCGGCCACGGCCATCATGAAGACGCCCACCGCCAGCCAGGCGGTGACCGCGATCGCCAGCAGCAACCAACCGGAGCGGCGCCTCATGGCTTGAGCCTAGCACCGCCGTGGCGGGGCGTAACGTGCCGGAAGTCATGGCCTTTGCGGGTGCCGTTCGGCACTCACGCTTGTTGCGCCGGCGGCCGACAGTCCCGGCATGGCCCTCTCTCGACCACCCGTCGCAAAGCTGGCGGCGCGCGCGGCGCTGGCGACAGCGCTGCTGAGCTCAGCGGCCCCGGCGGTCTTCGCCGATCCGCCTCCGCCCGCGCCCGCGCCCGCCAGCGCGTCGCACACGGTGACGCCCTATCCGGCGTCGTTCTTCGCCAGCATGGGACTCGACACCGCCTACGACATGGTCCTGCGGCTGCCGGGCTTTGCGTTCGACGACGGCGCCGTCGTGCGGGGTTTCGCCGACTCGGCCGGCAACGTGCTGATCGACGGCGCGCGGCCGGCCAGCAAGACCGACGACCTGATCGCCGTCCTGCGGCGCATCCCCGTCGCCCAGGTCGAGCGGATCGACGTCATCCGCGGCGGCGCGCCGGGCATCGACATGCAGAACAAGACCCTGGTCGCCAACGTCATCCGCAAGCGGGCCAGGGGGCTCTCCGGCGCCGTCTCGGTGGGCGGGTACAAGCCCAACGACATCCCCTTCGATCCGCTGGTCAGGCTTCAGGCCACGTGGCGCGGGGATGACAGGTCGCTCGAAGGCTCGCTGCAGATCAGCCGGTTTCACGACGGCACTCAGGCCAGCGGCCCGCACGAGATCCTGGGGCCGACGGGTCAGCTTCTCGACGCCTCGTCGATGCACAACGAGGCCGTCGGTTGGCAGAACATCGCCACCGCCGCCTACGAGACGCCGCTGGGCGGCGGCCGGCTGCGCGTGAACCTGACGCTGGAAGACCAGCCCTACGACGTGGTCAACCTCGACGACTTCAAGGTCGCAGGCCGCGAGCTCGACCGCAGCCGCTCCGACCAGTCGGACGCGGAGCTTGGCCAGCACTACGACCGCGACCTCACCGGCCACCTGAAGCTGGAGCTGCTGGGCCTGCAGCACGTCGATCGGACGGTCTCGACCTCGCTGTTCGACACCGACACCGACCATCAGGACTTCGCCGTGACCGACCACAGCGCAGAGACCATCGTGCGCGGCGTCCTGCACTGGCGCCCGTCCGGCGCCCTCACCGTCGACGGCGGCGGCGAATTCGCCTTCAACTGGCTGAACACCCACACCGTCTTCACCGACAATCAGGTTGCGGTCGCGGTCCCCGCCGGGGATGTGACGGTCGAGGAAAAGCGCGGCGAGGCCTTCGCCACCGCCACCTGGCGCGCGGCCGCGCCGCTGGTGGTCGAAGCCGGACTGCGGCTGGAGGTGTCGACCATCTCGTCGTCCGGCGAGGTCGCGCTCGCCAAGACCCTGACCTATCCCAAGCCGCGCCTGCTGGTCACCTGGACGCCGGACCCGGAAGACCAGGTGCGGCTGCGCGTCGAGCGGGAGGTGGGCCAGCTCGACTTCACCAACTTCGTGGCCAACGCCGCGCTCAACCTCAACGGCGTCGTGGCCGGCAACCCCAATCTGGTTCCGCAGCAGGACTGGGCCTTCGAGGCCGCCTACGACCGCCACTTCTGGAAGGACGCCGTGGTGTCGCTGACCGTGCGCCACCTGATCCTCCAGGACGTGATCGACCGGGCGCCGGTGTTCGGGCCCTCAGGCGCGTTCGACGAGCCGGCCAACATCGGCGGCGGCAGCGAGAACGACCTGGTCGGCTCGTTCACCGTGCCGCTGGACCGCCTGGGCCTGGCGGGCGCCGCGATCCGGGGCCAGGGCACGTGGCGCTTCTCTCGCGTGACCGACCCCACCACCGGCCAGCCGCGGCAGATCTCCGGCCAGTACCCGCTCAACACCGAGCTGCACTTCAGCCAGGACTTGCCGAAGTGGAAGCTGAGCTGGGGCGTCGACGACTCGATCGGCTTCGCGCAGACCTTCTTCCGCTTCGACGAGATCGACACCAACCACACCGGCACGTACCAGACGCTGTTCGTCGAGTACAAACCCAGGCCCGACCTGTCCGTCCGCTTCGAGCTCGACGACCGCAAGCAGATCTACGACATCACCCGCCAGGTGTTCGCCGGCCCGCGCAACGCCGATCCGTTGCTGCTCACCGACTTCCAGCGCCGCAAGTTCGGCGTCATCTCCTTCATCCGGCTGCGCAAGACCTTCGGATGATGAGCCGCCGGCGCGGCCGCTCAGACCGCTCGGACTTCGGAGAGCCGCTTGATTGCATAGTCGTCGTCCCAGCAGACGGCGGCTTCCCATGCGGCCGACGCCTGGGCGGCGATGTCGTGCGCCCCGCCCTCGAGACCGGCCGCGTTGTAGGGCAGCGCCAGGTCGAGGTCGGGGACGTCGACGTGCGCCTCGTCCCAGTCGATCAGCGCGACCCGACCCGAGGTCATGCGGACGTTTCGCGGGTTCGGGTCGCCATGGACGACGCATGTCTGCCGCCCCACGAGCCTCGCCCACGCCGCCCGGCATCGGGCGACGCCCTCGGGCGGCATCGTGCGAAGGTCGACCTTCGTGCCGGTCTCCGCGTGCAGCAGGTCGCTCGACGATCGCCAGCCCGGGCGCTGCGGCCAGCCTTGCGTCAGCCGATGCAGGCGGCGCAGCGTGTCGGCGACGCGGCGCCAGTCGGCCTCCGTTTCGGGCGGTCCGCCCTCCACGTATGTCATCACCACCAGCCCGTCCGCGAACAGCCGGCCGTCCGTCGTCGGGATCAACCTCGGCACGGCCAGGCCTTCACGGTCGAGGTGTTGCAGCAGCTGGGTTTCCCAGGCGAGATCGGCGTCGCTCCGGGCGCCCAGCCGAGCGACCGCGAGGCGTCCGCCGACGCGCACGCTCCACACGTCGTTGGCCACGCCGCCGGCGAGCGGTTCGATGCGAACGACGTCGTCACCCCACCGCCCGAGCGCCTCCCATCCAACCGGCGACATCGGAAGCCTCCGGTCCAGCTAGGCGCCGAGCCCACCCAGCAGCACGTACTTGATCTCCAGGTACTCATCGATGCCGTACTTGGAGCCCTCGCGGCCGAGGCCGGAGGCTTTCACGCCCCCGAACGGGGCGACCTCGGTGGAGAGGATGCCGTCGTTGACGCAGACCATGCCGTATTCGAGGGCTTCGGCGACGCGGAAGATGCGGCCGATATCGCGGGCGTAGAAGTAGGCCGCCAGGCCGTATTCGGTGTCGTTGGCCATCCGCACGGCTTCCGCTTCGCCCTCGAACCGGGTCAGCGTCGCCACCGGGCCGAAGATCTCCTCGCGGGAAATGGCCATGGCCGGCGTCACGTCGGTGACGATGGTCGGCTCGAAGAAGGTGCGGCCGAGCGGATGGCGATTGCCGCCGACCTCGACCTTGGCGCCGTGCGCGACCGCGTCGGCCAGCAGCCGCTCGACCTTCTCCACCGCGTCGGGGGTGATCAGCGGGCCCTGGGTGACGCCGGCCTCGGCGCCGTTGCCGACCTTCATGGTCTTCACCCGCGCCGCCAGCTTACGCTCGAAGGCGTCGTAGATGCTGGCGTGCACCAGGAAGCGGTTCGCGCAGACGCAGGTCTGGCCCATGTTGCGGTACTTGGAGGCCAGCGCCCCCTCGATCGCCTGGTCGAGGTCGGCGTCGTCGAAGACGATGAAGGGCGCGTTGCCGCCCAGCTCCAGCGAGACCTTCTTCACCGTGGTGGCGCACTGGGCCATCAGGAGCTTGCCGACCTCGGTCGAGCCGGTGAAGGAGAACTTCCGCACCAGCGGGTTCTGGGTCAGCTCCAGGCCGACCTCTTTGGCCCGGCTGGTGGTGACGACGTTGACCACACCCTTCGGCACCCCCGCACGGCCCGCCAGCTCGGCCAGCGCCAGGGCGCTGAGCGGCGTCTCGTCCGGCGGCTTGACCACGATGGTGCAGCCGGCGGCCAGCGCCGGGGCCACCTTGCGGGTGATCATCGCCATCGGGAAGTTCCAGGGGGTGATGGCGGTGACGACGCCGACCGGCTGCTTCAGGACCAGGATGCGCTTGCCCGGCGCGTGGGTGGGGATGACGTCGCCGTAGGCGCGCCTGCCCTCCTCGGCGAACCACTCGAGGAAGCTGGCGCCGTAAGCCACCTCGCCGCGGGTCTCGGCCAGCGGCTTGCCCTGCTCGGCGGTCATCAGCTGCGCCAGGTCCTCCTGCGCGGCCATGATCAGCTCGAACCATTTGCGCATCACCGCCGCCCGGTCCTTGGCGGTGCGGGCCGACCAGGCCGACAGCGCCGCGGCGGCGGCCTCGATGGCGGCACGGGCGTCGGCCGCGTCGAGGTCGGCGACCTCTGCCAGCGTCTCGCCGGTGGCGGGGTTGTGGACGGCGAAGCGCCCTCCAGCGCCGGCGGGCACCCAGGCGCCGTCGACGTAGGCGTCGCGCTGCAGCACCTTGGGATCGGCGAGGGTCAGCATGGCAGGCTCCTCATTCGGCGGCCGGGTCACCGCAGATAGGTCGCCGCCGCGGCAGGCCGCAAGCCGATCCGGCCGTCAGAAGGCGGCTTTCTCGGCGCGGCGGGCCTGCAGGTCGGCCTGGATGCGCGCGTGGTCGGCCTTGGTGAGCCTGTAGGTCATCAGCACGACGACGGAGACGGCGGTGAACACCGCCGCGCCCGGCCCGTAGGCGATGCCGAGATTGCGGATCGTCTCGGGCGGGATCGACGCCAGCGCCGCCGGCGAGGCGGCGATGCCGTGTGGAAATCCGATCACGTCGAGCGCGATGCCGCCGATCCAGGCGCCGAGCCCGCTGGAGGCCTTGGCCGAGAGGGTGATGCCGGCGAAGTAGAGGCCTTCGCGCCGCGCCCCGAACAGGTGCTCGTGCTCGTCGGTGGCGTCGGCCATCATCGACTGGAAGGCGATGGTGGCGATGGCGCCGCCGAACCCGCCGAGCACCACCGCCACCGCCAGCGCCGGCACGGCCTCGGCGAGCGAGATCACCCCGGTGAGGCGCAGGACCACGGGGCCCAGCTGCGCGACGCCGATCAGCAGCAGGCCGAGCATGGCGGTGCTGCGCTTCTCCATCAGCTTGGTGAGCGGGCCAGTCACGAAGATGCCGCCGAAGACGCCGATCGGCGCGACCAGGGTCAGCAACAGGATCTGGCCGGAGGTGAGCTTCCAGAAGAAGGTGTTGGCGTGCAGCGTCAGCGTGCCGGCGACGCCGAGCGCGGTGAACAGGATCAGGCACGGCATGAACAGGCTGATGAAGGAGCGGTTGCGCAGCACCTCCAGCACCTCGGTCCCCAGCTGGCCGAGGCTGAAGCGGCCGCCGGCGGGCGCCGCGTGCAGGCGGTTGCGGGCCCGCAAGGTGCCGAACGTGCTGATCAGCGCCCCGACGGCGACGATTATGCACAGGGTCCAGATGAGCGGCGAGTATTTCGCCGCTTCGAAGCGCCCGTTCGCGCCCTTGAGGAAGACGCCCCAGGTGAGGATGGCGGACGCAAGGCCGCCGATCACGGTGAAGAGCACGCGCGCCGAAACGACGTGGGAGCGTTCCGTATAGTCGTCGGTCAGCTCCGCCCCCAGCGCCATGTAGGGCACGTAGAAGAACGAGATCGCCACCCGCAGCGAGAGCAGCGTCGCCAGCGCGTAGCCGAACAGCGCCAGCCCCTTGAGGCCGTGCGGCACGGAGAACAGCAGCCCGAACGCCACCAGGATCGGGATGACGCTGGCGACCATGAAGGGATGGCGCCGTCCATGGCGCGAGCGGCTGTTGTCGGAGATCGATCCGACGATCGGGTCGATCAGCGAGTCGACCACCAGGGTGATACCCAGCGCCGCGCCCGCGTAGGAGCCCGAAAGACCGCAGATGACCGTGAGGTAGAACAGCAGCAGGCCGCCGATCGCCGCGGTGGTGACGTTCTCCACCAGCGCGCCTGAGCCGTAGACGCCGAGCGCGCCAAGCCCCAGCTTCAGCGACCGCGCGGCGTGGCCGGTGGCCGGCGGCGCCATGGTCGCTTCCAGGGGCGGTCGGGGCTCGACGGCGGCTGACGGGTTCGCCGGGGCGCTGACTGACATGGGGGCCTGGGTTTCCTTGCGTTGGCGGGATCGGCGTCCTGCCGCTTATTGGGGCCTATTGGTGACAGGCTAGCCCAGGCCCGTCGAGTGAAGGATCGCACATTTCGCCGCTACCGGCTCGGCGGGACGATTCGCTCGCCGGTGCGCTGGTTGACCAGCACCTTCCACGGGTAGTGGTCGCCCTCCCCGCCGGCGCCGACCTGCTGCATGTGGTTGGTCACCGCCTTGCGCCAGCCGGCCGAGGTGTTGGCGGTGGTCATGTGCGGCGTCTTCGAGTGGTGGAAGGTGACGTCGCCGCGCCGGATCGGGCAGACCACCGTGCGGGCCTCGTCCACCTCGCAGGTGAGCAGGTCGCTGGCCATGCCCTCGACCAGGTGGTGAGGCAGCACGCCGTCCCGGTGGCCGCGGTCGATGAAGTGCATGCAGCCGTTGCCGGCGTCGACGTCCTGCAGCGGGATCCAGCCGGTGACGGCCTTGTCGTCGAGGTTGCGGCCCCAGTAGCCCTCGTCCTGGTGCCAGTAGGTGGGCGCGCTCCTGCCCGGCGGCTTGGCCAGGAACTGGTCGTACCAGTAGCTGAGCTCCATCCCCATCAGCTGATCGCCGAAGCGGATCAGCCACTTGCGGTAGGGCTGGTCCTGGATGTCCTTCCAGACGATCGAGGGCGACGACTGGATGATGCGAAACGAGCGATCCTTCAGGTCCTCCTTGTCGGACCAGGCCCAGTCGTTGGCGAGCTTGTCCTTCTTGGCGATCAGCACCTCGCACTCGGCCTCCAGCCGGTCGAGGTCGGCCTGCGGGATGGCGTCCTCGACCACGAGCCAGCCGTGCTCGCGGAAAAAGGCGATCTGGTCGGGGGAAGCGTCGGGAAAATGCATGGGTCAGGCGCGCCTTGCGGGCGGCTCCTCTAGCTTGGCGAGCTCGCGCTCGGCGGTCCGGGCGACCTGGGCCAGGTGCACCCGCATGGCGGCGGCGGCGAAGTCGGCGTCGCCGGAACGGACGGCGTCGACCAGGCGGCGATGCTCGACCAGCGTCTCCTCCGGCCGGCCGGGCTCGGGCAGGGCGAGGCGGCGCACGCGGTCGAGCGGGGCGCGGGCGGCGTCCAACAGCCGCGAGGCGCGCGGCGTCTCCGCGGCGGCGAACAGCAGCGCGTGCAGCGCCTCGTCGAGGTCGTAGAAGCGCGGCAGGTCATCGGCGCCCAGCGCCTCGGCCTGGCGCGCGAGGTTGTCGTCCAGCCGCGCCAGCAGCGCGGCGTCGGCGGCGGGCGCCAGGCGGCGCATGGCCTCGGTCTCCAGCGCGGTGCGGATGAAGATGGCGCCGCGCACGTCGGCGGCGCGGATCGGCGCGACGAAGCTGCCGTGCTGCGGGAACACCTCGACCAGCCCCTCCTCGGCCAGCCGCGCCACCGCCTCGCTGACCGGTGCGCGGGAGACGCCGAGCTCGGCGGCGATCTCCTCCTTGCGCAGCGGCGCGCCGGGCGGCAGCGCCAGCTCGCGGATGCGCCGGCGCAGCGTCTCGTAGACGCGCTCGCCCTTGGAGGCCTCGCGCAGGTCGATGGGTAGGGGGGCGATGCTCATTGTGCGGAGCCCAAGATCATCCCCCCACGGACGGTCTTGGCCGGCCTTTGTGCCGGCCACCCATGAACACCGTGCCAGCCATGGCCGTGCGGCCGCACGGCCACCCCACAGAGGGTGTTCATGGGTCGCCGGGACTGACGCCCGGCGATGACCGACGTTGGGGTGATGAACTTGCACATGTTCAGATCACCTCCAGCCCGTCGCGGTCCGGCAGCGCGGGGAACGGGGCGGTGGGGAGGGTCTGGTACCAGAAGGCGACCGAGGCGATGTCGTCCTGCAGCGGCAGGTAGCGGCGGTCCTTGTCGGTGCGCCAGCCGAGCGCCTGGATGGTGACGCGCAGGTCCGCCTCGAAGCGGATCGGGTCGGTGATGTGCCAGCGGTAGAGGCCGAAGCGCTGCTGCGAGGCGTAGACGCCGTCGGGGCGGATCACCTGCGGCATGCCGGCGTAGGGGGTGGTGAACTCGCGGTAGCCGCTGGGCTGGCTGCGGTCGACGACGCCGGGATCGAAGTTGTAGGCGCCGCAGAAATAGTCCTCGGTCCCGGTGCCGCAGATGGTGGGGAACTCGCCGTCGCCATCCATGAAGAACTTGATCTCGCCCTCGCCCCACCAGCCGGTGTTGTTCACCCCCCAGGCCATGTAGGTCCCGACGTAGTGGCCGCGGCCGCTCACGCCGTCGAGGAGGGTATAGACTTGCTTGTAGGGCAGCGGATTCACCCGTCGGAACTGGGCGTGGAAGTAGGCGACGTCCTCGGGGACGTCGGTGAGGCAGTAGTTGATCTGGTAGTAGACGTAGATCGGCTCCTCGGCACGGTTCTCCAGCGTCCAGCGCGCGCGCTGGCGGAACGGCATCTCCCAGTAGCAGTTGAAGGCGCGGCCGGGGTTCACGCACACCGCCAGCGACGAGACCTGGGCGTACCTCTCCCAGCCGCAGGCGAAGAAGTCGCCCGCCGGGCATTCGACGGACGGCTGCTCCTGGCCGTCCCAGTAGGCGCGCAGGATGGTGTGGCGCCAGCGGCCGCGGGCGAGCGTCATCCAGATCTGCTGGATCGCGCCGGCGCCTTCGATGTCGGCCAGGGTGAAGGTCTCGCCGGGTTGGATGATGACGAAGGGCGAGACCTTCCAGCCCTGCCCAAGGCCACGCGCGGCGTTGGCGGCAGGACCGTCGGTCGACATGCCGCCCCTGCCCTTCTCGCCGGTGAAGTTCTCCGGCGAGATCGAGCGCGACTGCGCCTTCGAGAGCCGCGCCAGGTTGCCGAGGTGAAGGCCGAGGCCGTTGAACTCAGCCATTGGATTCAGCCATTTTGGGGCTCCTTGGGCGTGATGAGGCCGCGGGCGGCGAGCGAGCGCATCAGCGAGCGGGCGCCGAAGGTCCAGGGCGGCGCGAGGGCGGCCGACGTCACCTCGTTGACGAGCGCGCCCAGCTTGCCGGCGCTGATCCGCACCACGTCGCCGATCTCGTGGGTGAAGCCCTGCCCCGGCCCGCGGCGATCCGCGGTCGGCACGTACATGGTGCCGAGGAACAGCATGAAGCCGTCCGGATACTGATGCTCCGGGCCGCAGGTGGCGGCGACGAGGTGGAGCGGATCGCGGCTGATCTGGCTCATCGCGCTTTCGCCCTCGACGTGGAACTGGTCGGGGCCGTCGACCGTGAGGCGGACGCTCGCCTGGCGCACGTCGTCGATCCCGAACGTGGCGTCGAACAGGCGTACAAACGGGCCGATGGCGCAGGAGGCGTTGTTGTCCTTGGCCTTGGAAAGCAGCAGGGCGCTGCGGCCCTCGAAGTCGCGCAGGTTGACGTCGTTGCCGAGCGCCGCGCCGACAGCCTCGCCGCGCGAGGAGACGGCCAGCACGATCTCCGGCTCCGGATTGTTCCACTCCGACTTCGGATGCAGGCCCACCTGCGCGCCGCAGCCGACCGCCGACATCGGCTGGGCCTTGGTGAACACCTCGGCGTCGGGGCCGATGCCGACCTCCAGGTACTGCGACCAGAGCCCGCGCTCGATGAGGGCCGCCTTCAGCGCCATCGCCGCCGGCGAGCCGGGCTTCAGCCCCGCGAGGCTGCCGCCCAGCAGCCCGGCCAGCTCGCCCCGCAGCCGCTCGGCCGCCACCGGATCGCCCTTCGCCCGCTCCTCGATCACCCGCTCGATCAGGCTGCCCGCGAAGGTGACGCCGGCGGCCTTGATCGCCGCGAGGTCGCAGGGGGCCAGCAGCGCGGCGGCCGCCAGCGCCTCGTCAAGGCTCATCAGCCGCTCGCCCACATGGGCGCGGACGGCGGCGGCCGGATCGGGAAGGTCGATCAGGTCGCTCATGGTCGGCGCAAGCGCCGAGAGGTCGTAGAGCCCCGCCTCGCGGACGGCGACCACGTGCGGCCCGTCGGGCATCGAGACGCGGCCGACGAGGACGCCCGCGTAGCCATCGACCGGCAGGATGTCGTCCGCGGTGAGCCTCATGCGGGCGGCCCAGATGGTGCGTGGTTCGAGACGCGCTCTGGCGAGCGCTCCTCACCATGACGAGCTTGGTGAGGCCGCCCATCCAGGCCGGTTTGGTGAGGCGTCCCACCCAACTCCGTCATCCTGAGGAGCCCGCGCAGCGGGCGTCTCGAAGGACGCAGGTTCGCTGTGCAATCCACGCTCATTCGGCCAGCCCGTAGAAGGCCGCGGCGGCGCCGCCGAAGACCAGCGCCCGGTCTTCCGCCGAAAGGCCCGCGGTCAGCGCCTCGGCCGCCTCGCGCCAGGCTAGGTAGCCGCCCGCCTCGTTCACCACCGGCCAGTCGCTGCCCCACATCAGCCGCGCCGGGCCGAACGCCTCCAGCAGCACCTCGACGTAGGGCTTGAGATCGCGCGCGCACCACTTCGGCGCTGCCTCGGTGACGAGGCCGGAGAGCTTGCAGACGGCGGGCGTATCGGCGGCGACCGAGCGGATCGCGGCGGCCCAGGCCGCTAGCCCGCCGCCGGCGATGTCCGGCTTGGCGCCGTGGTCGATCACCAGCTTCAGCGCCGGCCGCCGCGCCAGCAGCGCAGCGACGTGCGGCAGGTGGCGCGGCTTCACCAGCGCGTCGAGCCCGAGGCCCGCCGCCTCGATCGCATCCAGCGCCGGCTGTACCGATGGGCGCAGGATCCAGGCGTCGTCGTCCAGGTCCTGCAGCATCGGACGAACGCCGACCAGCCTGGCGTCCTCGGCCAAGGCCTCGATCCGCGCCGGCGCGTCGGCCGCCTCCAGGTCAACCCAGCCGACCACGCCGGCGACGAACGGCGCCGCCGCGGCGATCGCCAGCAGGAACCCGGTCTCGGCGGCGGTCGGCGCGGCCTGCACCAGCACCGTGGCGTCGACGCCGGCGCGGCGCAGCAGCGGCGCGAGGTCGTCGGGGCCGAAGTCGCGGCAGATGTCCGGGTGGGCGCCCGGCGTCAGCCAGCCGTAGTCGCCGCGCGACGGCCGCCAGAAATGCTGGTGGGCGTCGATCCGCATCAGCCGTCGCCCTCCTGCGGCGGGATAGCGCCCTTCTTCAGGATCAGGTTGCCCCAGTAGCGCCGCTCGCCGGTGGAGACGATGGCGTAGGCTGCGCGGGTGCGCTCGTAGTAGGCGAAGCGCCCGAGCGTGCCGATCTCCCCCTCGTAGCCGGCGGCGCGCAGCAGCCGCTCGAACTCGCCGATCACCGGCGGCAGCGCGTCCGGCGCGCCGTCGACCTGCATGCGGAACGCCGCGATCGGCTCGAACTGCTCCAGCGGCAGCACCGAGAGGATGGCCTCCGCCATCCGCGTCGCCGAGACGCCCTCGGCGCGGATCAGCCGCCGGGCGTTGGCGGCGGCCGGGAAGTTGGCGTCGACGATGGCGATCTCGTCGGCGTGGCCCATGGCGCGCAGCGCAGCCAGCAGCTCCGGCCCCAGGATCGGGTCGATCCCCTTCAGCATCAGGCGGCGACCTCCTCGGGCGGCGTGGGCGCGGCGGGATCGATCAAGCCCCCGTCCTTCAGCGCCGTCCAGAGCGCCGGCGGGATGGGCGCGTCCATCATCGCCGCATTGGCCCGCACCTCGTCCGCCGACTGGCCGCCGGGGATGACGCTGGCGACCGCCGGATGCGCGGCGGCGAACTGCAGCGCGGCGGCGGCCAGTGGCGCGCCGAAACGATCGCAGACAGCGGCCAGTCGCTCGACCCGCGACAGCACGTCGAGCGGTGCGGCGGCGTAGTCGTAGGCGCCGCCCTGGCGGACCAGCACGCCCGAATTGAACGGCCCGCCGACCACCACGCCGACGCCGCGCGCCGCGCACGCCGGCAGCAGCCCGGCCAGCGGCGCCTGCTCCAGCAGGGTGTAGCGGCCGGCGAGCAGGAAGAGGTCGGGATCGAGCTCGGCCAGCAGCCGCTCGCAGGCGGCGGTCTCGTTGGTCCCCAGGCCGATGGCGGCGACCGTCCCGGCCGCCCGCAGCTCGTCCAGCGCCCGCCAACCGCCGCCGTCGGTCAGCTCGCGCCAGCAGAAGTCGTAGGCGGCGCGCGAGCGGTGGGTGCGCAGCTCCAGGTCGTGGACGTAGAGGATGTCGACGCGGTCGAGGCCGAGCCGCGCCAGGCTCGCCTCCAGCGAGCGCAGCACCCCGTCGCGGGAATAGTCGAAGCGCACCTTCAGCGGCGGCGTCGCCTTGTAGATGCCCGCCCCCTCGGCGCCGGCTTCGCACGGCTCCAGCACGCGGCCGACCTTGGTCGAAACCAGGAAATCGCCGCGCGGGCGCCCCTGCAGCACCCGGCCGACGCGCGTCTCCGAGAGGCCGTGGCCGTAGAGCGGCGCGGTGTCGAAATAGCGGACCCCGGCGTCCCAGGCGGCCGCCACCGTCGCTTGCGCCTCGTCTTCCGCCAGCGCCCGGTGCATGTTGCCGAGCGGCGCGCCGCCGAAGCCCAGGCGGGTGAACGCCAGCTGGCGTCCCAGCCGGGTGGCGAACGTCCGAGTCTCCGCGACAGCGCCCATGGCTGGCATGTTAGCGAGGCCCGATCAAAGATGCATCCTGGAAAATCGCCGCCGAAGCCGCTATGCTGATATTTCAATGACCCCTGAACAGACTGCCGGGCGGGCGATCCCCAACGCCCTTCGCCTGAACGCGGCGGATAACGTCGTCGTGGCCATGCGCCGGCTGAACGCCGGCGAAGCGATCGACGGCGAGGCGCTGGCGACCGCCGAGCCCATCCCCAGCGGCCACAAGATCGCCACCCGCCCGATCCGGGCCGGCGAGATCGTCCGCAAGTACGGCCAGGTGATCGGCGCCGCCACCGCCGACATCGCCCCCGGCCAGCACGTGCACTCGCAGAACCTCTCGATGTCGCAGACCCGCGAGGGCGCGGCTGGGAGGATCGTGCAGCGCCAGGAGGCGCCGCGGTTCTTCGACGGCTACCTGCGGCCCAGCGGCAAGGTCGGCGTGCGCAACTACCTGGGCGTGCTGACCAGCGTGAACTGCTCGGCCACCGTGGCGCGCCACATCGCCGAGGCGGCCGAGCGCAGCGGCCTGCTGGACGATTATCCGGACATCGACGGCGTGGTGCCGATCACCCACACCAGCGGCTGCGGCATGGCCGGGTCCGGCGAGGGTTACGAGCTCTTGCGCCGCACTTTGTGGGGCACGGCGGCCAACCCCAACTTCGGCGGCGTGCTGCTGGTCGGCCTCGGCTGCGAGGTGCTGCAGATCGGCCGGCTGAAGGCCGACTATGGGCTGGATGAGGGCGACACCTTCCAGTCCTTCACCATCCAGGACACCGGCGGCACCCGCCGGGCGATCGAGGAGGGGCTGGCGCGGCTCACGGCCATGCTGCCGCTCGTCGGCGCCGCCAAGCGCAGCCGGCAGCCGGCCAGCGAGATCAGCCTCGGGCTGCAGTGCGGCGGCTCCGACGCCTGGTCCGGCGTCACCTCCAACCCGGCGCTCGGCGTCGCCTCCGACCGGCTGGTGGGCCTCGGCGGCACGGTGATCCTCTCCGAGACGCCGGAGATCTACGGCGCCGAGCACCTCTTGATCGCCCGCGCCCGCTCCGAGGCCGTCGCCGACAAGCTGCGCGCCCGCCTCGCCTGGTGGGAGGCCTACACCGCCCGCAACGGCGCGGAGATGGACAACAACCCAGCCCCCGGCAACAAGGCCGGCGGCCTCACCACCATCCTGGAGAAGTCGCTGGGCGCGGTGGCCAAGGCCGGCGGCTCGCCTCTCGAGGACGTGGCCGAGTACGCCGAGCCGATCAAGACGCGCGGCCTCGTGTTCATGGACAGCCCCGGCTTCGACCCCTGCTCGGCCACCGGCCAGGTGGCCTCCGGCGCGACCATGATCGCCTTCACCACCGGCCGCGGCTCGGCCTTCGGCTGCAAGCCGTCGCCCTCGATCAAGCTGTCGTCCAACTCCGAGATCTACCGGCGCATGTCGGACGACATCGACATCGACTGCGGCGCCATCGCCACCGGCGAGGCGACCATCGAGGAGAAGGGCGCGGAGATCCTCGACTACCTGCTGGAGATCGCCTCGGGGCGCCAGAGCAAGAGCGAAGCCCTCGGCTACGGCGGCGCCGAGTTCGTGCCCTGGCACGTCGGGGCGGTGATGTAGCCATCGCCGGCAGGGCGATCGTCGAGGGGGACGCCAGCGTGACCACCAAGCTTCGGGCGCCGTTCGTCTGGACGCCGCGCCAGCCGATCGACGAGATGGGCTTTCGCAAGCACTACCTCGGCTACGACGCGCGCCCGAACGAGCCGAACCGCTGGCTCCTGTTCCGCAAGGTGGTGCGGCTGGAGGGGCCGGCGTCGGCCGCGCCGCTCTCCATCACCGTCGACGGGCGCTACATCCTCTACGTCAACGGCCGCCAGCTCGGCCGCGGACCGGTGCGCTGCAGCCCGCTGTTCCAGCGCTACGACGACTACGACCTCGCCGATGAGCTGGTGGCGGGCGACAACGTGCTCGCGGTGCTGGTCCACACCTACGGCCGCGACACCGCCTTCTACGAGACCACCAAGGGCATGTGGCAGCCGACCTTCGGCGACGGCGGCCTCTGGACCGAGGGCGCGGCTGAGACCGCGGCCGGGACGGTGTCGCTCTCCACCCACGAGGGCTGGCGCTGCACGCAGTCCGACGCCTGGACGCAGGACGCGCCGCAGTCGAACCACTCGCTGGGCTTCATCGAGGAGCTGCATGCCGCGCGGCTGCCGGCCGGCTGGACCGAGGTCGGCTTCGACGACGCGGGCTGGGACGCAGCGCGGCCGCTGGTCGCCGGCGGTGGGCCGCCGGACGCGCTCTACGGCGGCCTGGAGACGCGGCCCTTCCCCACCCTGACGCCACGCGGCATCCCGATGCTGGAGGAGCGCAAGGTGGCCGCCGAGCGGATCGTCTGGGTGCGCGGCCTGGTCCCCCATCCGGAGCTGCCCTTCCATCGCCGCGCCTACGAGGAGCTGCTGACCAACGCGCCGGATGGGGCCGTGACCCGCGAGCCGGACCTGCTGCGCCTCACGGGCGGCGCTGCCGTGGTGCGCACCGAGCCCGGCCGCGACGTGACGCTGCTCCTCGACTTCGGGCGGATCACGACCGGCCGGCCCTGGTTCGAGATCGAGGCGCGCGGCGGCGAGGAGATCGAGATCGCCTGCTCGGAGGCGATCCCGGGCGAATGGTCGGCGGACGGCCCGCGCCCGGATTCGCGCCCGAAGCCGAAGCCGTGGCTCGGCGCCGACAGCCACCTCTGCCGCTACATCGCCAAGGCCGGCGTGCAGTCGTTCGAGCGCTTCGAGTGGTGCGCGATCCGCTGGATGCAGCTGGTGGTGAGGAACGCGCCGCAGGGCGTGGTCTTCCGCGGCCTGGGCGCGAACCTGGTCAACTATCCGGTGGAGCCGCGCGGCCGTTTCGCCTCGTCGGACCCGGTGCTCGACCAGCTGTGGGCGACCGGCGCCTACACGCTGCGCCAGTGCATGCACGACGCCTGGGAGGACTGCCCGAGCCGCGAGCAGCGGCAGTGGCTGGGCGACGTGACGGTGGAGAACCTGGCCGGCTGGACGGCGTTCGGCCCCTCGGTCGCGCCGCTGACCGCCAAGTACCTGGCGCAGGCGGCGGAGAGCCAGCGGCCGGACGGGCTGACGCAGATGTTCGCGCCGGGCGACCACAAGACCGACGGCCTCTTGATCCCCGACTGGACGCTGCAGTGGATCCTCTGCGCCGGCGACCACTGGCGCTACGCCGGCGACCTGGCGACCATCGAGGCGATCTTCCCCTCGATCCTGAAGGCGCTGGCCTGGTTCGAGCGGCTGATCGGCCCCTCCGGCTTCGTCGCCGACCTGCCCTATTGGCACTTCATGGACTGGGCCGGCGTCGGCCGGCACGGCGAGGCGGCGGCGCTGAACGCCCAGCTGGCCGGCGCCTTTCGGGTGGCGGCCGAGTTGGCGCGGGCGGTCGGCTGGGCGCGCGAGGCGGCGCGGCTGGACGCGCGGGCCGCGGCGATCGGCGCGGCGCTGAACGCGCGCCACTGGGATGCGCGGCGCGGCGTCTTCGTCGACATGGTCGACCCGGTGACCGGCGCGCAGGAACTCTGGACCTCGCAGCACGCCACCGCCGCGATCGCGCTCTGGGCCGACGCGCCGGCGGAGCGCGTCCGCGCCTCACTGGCGCGCATCGCCGAGAGCCAGCGGCTGACCTTCACCGCCGCCCCGCCCATCGCGCCCACCGGGGCGACGCTGGAGCCCGAGGACGGCGTGGTGCTGGCCAACACCTTCTACAGCCACTTCGTCTACGACGCGCTGGCGAGCCACGGCCGCCTCGCCGACGTGCTGCGGCTGATGCGCGAGCGCTATGGCCCGATGCTGGCGCGCGGCGCGACCACGCTGTGGGAAAGCTTCGAGCCCACCGCCAGCCTCTGCCACGGCTTCTCCGCCACCCCGACCTATCAGCTGTCGCGGCGGGTGCTGGGCGTGGCGCCGGCCGCGCCCGGCTTCGCCGAGATCGCCCTCAGCCCCGACCTCGCCGGCCTCGAGCACGCCGAGGGTGTGGTCCCGACGCCGCTGGGCGACGTGGAAGCGACGCTGGAGCGCGACGGCGATGGCCTCCTCGCCCGCTATCGGCTGCCCGACGGCTGCACGGCGAAGGTGGCAGAGCGGCCGGGCCTGCGCCGCGTCGAGACCGGCCGCCTGGTCGAGCTGCGGCTCGAGCCCGGAAAGTAGGACACACACGCTTTTTGATCTGGCGAGGCCGCCGCTGCCAAAAGGCGTGTGTGTCCCTACTTTCCCGTGCTGGCATGTTTGCCCATCGCGCCCAACGCCGCACCTACGTCCCCATTTCGCTCAAATCGGCTCAACTCGCGTCCTTCCACGCGTTGACCTGCCGCGGCTAACATGCGAGCTTGAGCGACAATGATGGAAACCGCATGAAAATGAGCGGTTCCATGACTTAGGGGGACTCTCATGGACATCGGCCTTCTTCGCCTTGCGGCGTCGACCCTGGCCCTGGCGGCCCTGGCGGGCGCCGCCCACGCCGCCGGCGCGGACGCCGACGCGCCCCAAGCGACGGCTCAGGCGACGGCGCAGCCCTCGACCGTCGCGCCGGTGACCATCACCGCCGAGCGCCGCACCGTGAACCTGCAGACCGCGCCGGTGGCGGCCAGCGTGCTCTCCGGCTCGCAGCTGCAGGCGCAGGGCATCGACCGGCTCGACGACCTGCAGTTCCACACCCCGTCGCTGACCGTGACCGACTTCGGCCAGGGCAACCTCTTCAACATCCGCGGCATCGGCAAGGACCTGACCAACGTGCAGACGCCGTCGGGCGTGGTCACCTACTGGGACGGCGTCGCCGCCTTCCCGGGCTTCTTCCAGGACGCGCCCTACTACGACATCGCCAACGTCGAGGTGCTGCGCGGCCCGCAGGGCACCTTCGCCGGCCAGAACGCCACCGGCGGGGCGGTGTTCATCACCACCAACGATGCGTCGCTGCACGGCTATTCGGGCGACATCCAGGCCGGCTACGGCAACTACGACGACGCCCAGGTGCAGGGCTTCGTCAACATGCCGCTCAGCGACACCGCCGCGCTGCGGGTCGCCTTCGACGGCGAGCACCGCGACAGCTTCTTCCGCGTCAGCGGGCCGTTCACGACGCCGTTCGGCGGTGCGCCGGGGCGGTTGCTGGAGGGCAGCGTGCAGGTGGGCCTCACCTGGCAGCCGACCGACGCGCTGAAGGTGCTGCTGAAGGGCGACTACAATTACGTCGACCACGGCGGCTACCTGGCCAGTCCGACGCTGAACCTCGCCAACCCGGCGCAGCTGAACCCCACCGATCCGTTCGACGTCGCCACCGACGCCGACAACTACGGGACCAACAAGTTCTACCGGCTCTCGGCCAACGTCGCCTACACCCTGGCGGACGGCATCGTGCTGCGCTCGATCTCCGGCTACCAGTACGGGATCACCAACCAGGGCATCGACCTCGACGGCACGGCGAACCCGGCGCTCGGCTTCACCTTCACCGACTATGCGACCGAGCGGGTGATCTCGCAGGAGTTCAACGTCGTCTCGCCGGACCAGGGGCCGCTGCGCTGGGTGGGCGGCCTCTACTTCCAGAGCGACGTCGTCGACATCCCGCAAGGCGGCTTCGACATCGGCGTGCCGCCGGGGGTGGTCGACATCGGCATCACCTACCACACGCCCAAAACCACCGACGCCGTGTTCGGCCAGGTGACCTACGACCTGACCCCGGCCTTGCAGCTGGAGGCCGGTGCGCGCTTCACCCACTCCACCTTCAAGCTGACCGACAGCAACCAGACCTTCGTGCTGGGCGCGCTGGTCGCCAACCTGCCGCTGCAGGCGACGACCGACGACAATGCGGTGACCGGCAAGGTGGCGCTGACCTGGCGCCCGACGCCGGACAACAGCTTCTACGCCTTCGCGGCGGAGGGTCATAAGCAGAACGGCATCAACACCGACCCGGCGACGCCGTTCGGGCCCGAGGAGGTGACCGACTTCGAGGCCGGCTGGAAGCCGACCTTCGCCGACGGCCACGTGCGCGCCCAGCTCGGCGGCTACTATTCGATCTACCGCCACTTCCAGCTGCAGTTCACCCAGGGCAACCAGACCAACCTGATCCAGAACCTGCAGGGCGACACCATCGTCTACGGCCTCGAGGCCGAGGCGCAGGCCCGGCTCGGCGCGCTGTCGCTGGAAGCGGGCGCCTCCTACGAGCACAGCCGCCTGGGCGCGGCGCTGATCACCGATCCGAACGTGACGCCGCCGGCGCCGGTGCAGCTGGGCGGACGGCCGCTGCCGCTGGCGCCGGCCTGGACCTTCAACGTCGGCGGCCAGTACGACATCGCCCTGCCGAACGGCGCGACGCTGACGCCGGACCTCGACTACTCCTACGTCTCCAGCCAGTGGGCGACGCCGTTCCAGCACTTCGGCGAGCTGCTGCCGGCCCGCAACCTGGTCAACGCCCAGCTGACCTATGCGCAAGGTGACTGGCGCGCGACGCTCTACGCCAACAACGCCTTCGACCAGCACTACATCGTCGCGGTGAACGTCGGCGTGCCGTTCGAGCTGCGCTATCCCGGCAACCCCCGCCAGTTCGGCTTCCGCATCGCGCGGCGCTTCTAGAGCGCGTTGAACCTCGGCGGAGGCGGCCAGCCAAAATCCTTCTCCCCTTGCGGGAGAAGGTGGCCCGCGGAGCGGGTCGGATGAGGGGTCGCGCCGAAGTCGCTGATTTGCCTGCTGAAGGCTAACCTCCAACGCCCGTCGACCCCTCATCCGGCGCTTCGCGCCACCTTCTCCCGCAAGGGGAGAAGGCGCCGTTCCATCAACCCGCCCTAGGCTCTTACCGCAGCCAGCGCAGCATGTGCGGGAAGGGCGGCTGGCCCCTGGCGGCGGCGGTCTTGCGCGTGAGGGTGAGGCCGTACCATTCGAGCATCGGCTGGCCGCACAGGCCGTCGCCCTCGAACACGGCGATGAGCGTCGGCGAGGCGCCGCGGTAGCCGCCCTCGTGGAACACCACGGCCGGATCGAGGTCGAGGTGGCGCAGGGCCGCGTAGGACCAGGCGATGACGGTCATCTCCCTGGACCCGTCGTCGTCCACCTCGTCCAGCGTCGCGCGCCGGTCCGGCTCCCAGACGGCCAGGTGGCCGGCCTCGTGCAGCAGGTCGCCCGGATAGGCCAGGCGCGCCTCGTCCACCAGGATCACCCCGCCGCGCACCGTCACGCCCGGCAGCAGCGTCGGCTCGTCCAGCGTCGCCGGCTGGATCGCGAGGCCGATGCCGGCGATGAAGGCGGCGATCCGGTCGGTCAGCGGGTCGGCGAACATCGGCCGACGATAGCCGCCGCGGCGAGGCTTGTCGCCGGCGTCAGGCCGCGCCGCCCAGCAGCGCCCGCGCCCCGCCCCAGAGCGACTGGGCGACCTCGCCGGCGGGGCGGTCGGTGGCGAGGTGCGCGGACTGGCCGCCCCAGGCCTGCATCCGCTCGATGTCGCCCGCCTTCGCGCCGGCGATCCGCATCGCCGTGGTGAGGCCGCGCTGCACCGGATAGGGCGCCGGCGACGGCGCGTCGGGGGCGGCGGCGGCGCGGACGTAGGCGTTGGCGATGGCGCGGGCCGGCTTGCCGCTGAAGGCGCGG
>DASXEN010000119.1:0-12957 GCA_036490095.1 Caulobacteraceae bacterium | reverse complement strand
GGCGCTCGGCGCGTGCGGCGAGGCGCCCCCCGCGGGCGGCAAGCTGAAGATCGCGCCGGACACGGCGCAGCTCCGCTGCGTCAACCAGTCGAGCGGCGCGCCCTGGATGATTGCCCTCGACCAGCCGCGCGGCCTGGCGGACGGCAAGCCGGCGACGTTCGGCCCGCGGCGCGTCCACTGGACATCGACCGGCGTGAGCTCGGACCTGGATCTGGCGAGCGGCGTGCTCACCATCAGCCGCGGCTCCTCGACCGGCGGCTGGGTCTCGACCTTCACCTGCGCCGCGGTCGGACAGGCCTGACGTGAACGAGGCGGCCCACGATCCGAGGCCCCACGATCCGAGGCCCCACGATTCCAGGTCACACGATCCCAGGTCACACGATCCCAGGGTCAGCATCGGCTTCGCCTCGGAGACCGGCGAGCGGCCCCGCAACGAGGACTTCGTCGGCTCGGTCGTGGGCGGGCGCGATCCAGACGAGCGGCGCGACATCGCCGTCGCCATCGCCGACGGCATCGGCAGCCACAAGGGCGGGCGCGTCGCCGCCGAGACCGCCGTGCGCGGCTTCCTCGACGGCCTCTGGGACGTGCCGGAGACCGTGGAGGTGGGCCGCGCGGCCGCGCGCATCCTCAACTCGCTCAACAGCTGGATCCACGGCCAGGGCCGCCGCAGCGGCGACCTGGAGGGCATGGGCTGCACCTTCACCGCCCTGGTGCTGCGCGGGCGCATGGCCCACCTGCTGCACGTCGGCGACACCCGCGCCTACCGCCTCAGCGGCGAGCGGCTGACGCGGCTCTCCAACGACCACGTGCGCGAGTCCGAGGGCGGGGCCAGGCTGCTGTACCGCGCGCTGGGCATCGAGCCGGAGCTGCGGCTCGACTACGCCGCCACCCCGATGGCCCCGCACGACCGCTTCATGCTCTGCAGCGACGGCGTGCACGGGGCGCTGGGCGACGACACCATCGCCGACATCCTGCGCGCCCGCGCCGCGCCGGGCGAGGCCAGCCGCAAGCTGGTCGAGACCGCGCTGTCGGCCGGCAGCACCGACAATTGCACGGCGCTGGTGCTGGACGTGGTCGGCCTGCCCAATGCCCGCTCGGCCGACATCGGCGGGGCGATCCTGAAGCTGCCGATCGTCCCCACGCCCCGCGGCGGCGAGACCGTCGACGGCTTCATCCTCAAGGCGCTGGTCTCGGAGGGTCCGAACAGCCGGCTGTTCGCCGCCATCGACGAGCAGGAGGGCGGCGAGGTAGTGCTGAAATTCCCCAAGCCGCAGATCGGCGAGGTGGCCAGCCACCACGCCGCCTTCGTCCGCGAGGCCTGGGTGGGGTCGCGCGTGCACAGCCCGTGGGTCGGCCACGTCATCGAGCTGCCGCCCGGCCGCCAGACCTGCCTCTACACGGTGATGCCGATCTACGCCGGCGAGCGGCTATCGACCCGCATCGGCCGGCGGCCCGGCGTCGGCCTGGAGGAAGGCCGCAACATCGCCGTCAAGCTCGCCTACGGCGCAGCGGCCCTGCACCGCGCCGGGGTGATCCATCGCGACATCAAGCCCGACAACATCATCCTGGAGCCCGGCGGCTCGCTGAAGCTGCTCGACCTCGGGGTGGTGCGCATCCCCGGCCTGGAGGACGAGCCGGCCACCGAGATCCCCGGCACCGCCGCCTACATGGCCCCGGAGATGTTCGAGGGCGAGCCGGGCGACGCGCGCACCGACATCTACGCGCTGGGCGTCACCCTGTTTCGCGCCCTCACCGGCGACTATCCGTACGGCAACGCCGACGCCGTCGGCCGGGCGCGGCTCGAACGGGCCAAGGACCTAGTGATGCTGCGCCCCGACCTGCCCGCCTGGCTGGGCGCGGTGATCGGCCGCGCCATCGCCGCCGCCCGCGACGAGCGCTACGGCGAGATGATCGAGTTCGCCGAGGACATGGAAGCCGGGCCCGCCGCCGTCGCCCTCATCGACCGCCGCCCCCCCACCTTCTACGAGCGCCACCGGCTGCGCTTCTGGCAGGGACTGGCCGCGGCGCTGGCGGTGGCGCTGGCGGCTTCGCTGTACCTGCGGCGGTGAAGCTGGCGTTGCCCGCTCTTCCCCGCAAGCGGGGACCCAGGTTTTTGAACCACGGAAAACACGGAAAACCTCGATCCGCGCAGGCCCAGCGGCGCAGCGCCGTTTTCCGTGTCTTCCGTGCTTTCCGTGGTCGGCATTCGGACGCCAAGCACGCCCCTACGTCCGCGGAAAAAGCCTGGGTCCCCGCTTCCGCGGGGAAAAGCGGAGGGGGGTTGAACTGCGCCGGCCCGCCCCTACCTCATGCCCCGAAGGCGCTGGATGTCCGGGCCTTCCGGGTCATGCGCGAGGCCATCCGGCTCGCCAATCGATCCGTACACATCTGCAACCTTGCTCCTGAAGGAGGATGCTTCATGCGTACCGCCGATTTCTCCCCCCTCTATCGTTCGTTCGTCGGCTTCGACCGGCTGGCCGACCTGCTCGATTCCGCCCAGGCGGAGAGCGCCACCGGCTATCCGCCCTACAACATCGAGCGGACGGCTGAGAACGAGTACCGCATCGAGATCGCCGTCGCCGGCTTCAAGCGCGACGAGCTGACCATCGACGTCAAGGAATCCGTGCTCACCGTGCAGGGCCGCAAGGCGGCCAACGACGTCGAGCGCCGGTTCCTGCATCGGGGCCTGGCCGAGCGCGACTTCGAGCGCCGCTTCCAGCTGGCCGAGTATGTGGTCGTCACCGACGCCGAGCTCGCCGACGGCCTGCTCTCCATCAGCCTCAAGCGCGAGTTGCCCGAAGCGCTGAAGCCGCGCCGCATCGAGATCGGCGCCGGCTCCACGCTGATCGAGGACCAGAAGGCCGCGTAAGTCGGTCCTTCAGCGACTGAACCGATCGGGCGGCGCCGGCCTGGCGCCGCCCTTTTCGCGAGTGAGGGCGAAGCGCTCGTCCGCCTGCAGTTTCCAGGCTCAGGCCGCCAGCAGGCCGACGGTGGCTTCGGTCTCGATCGAGTTCAGGCTCGCGCCGTCGAGGATGGCGCCGGTGAAGTCGGCGCCGCGCAGGTCGGCGGCGTCGAGGATGGCGGCGGTGAAGTCGGCGCACTGGGCCTGCACGTAGCGCAGCTGCGCCGAGATCAGGCTGACCGGGGTCACCCGGCCGGGGCCCAGCGGCAGGCCGGCGAGCAGCGCCGAGCGCAGGTCGGCCTTGGTCAGGTTGGCGGCGGTGAGCCTGGCGCCGCGCAGGTCCGCGCCGCGCAGGGTGACGCCGCGCAGGTCCGCGCCTTCCAGGTTGGCGCCCTGCAGCTCGACGCCGGTGAGGTCGAGGCCGACCAGGCAGGCGCCGCGCAGGTTGGCGGCGGTGAGCTTGGCGTCGCGCAGCCGCGCGCCGAGCGGACGCAGGTCCTGCTCCTCCAGCTGCGCCGGCGCGCCTTCCTTGCCGCCGGAGCGCCGCCAGGCCTCGTGCGCGTCGATCGCGGCCCTGAGCGCCGGCGCGTTGGCCTTGGCCGCCTCGCTGGGCCCGGAGAGCGCGCCGCCCATCCTGGCGCCCAGCGTGCGGGCGCGGGACACGTCGACGCCGGTGAGGACCGCGCCTTCGAAGTTGGCGTTCTCCAGGTTGGCGCCGGCCACTTCGGCGCCTTCCAGGTTGGCGCCGCCGAGGTTGGCGTCCTTGAGGTTGGCGCCGGCGAGCTTGGCGCCGCGCAGCGAGCAGTCGGTGAAGTCGGCGGCGAAGGCGGAAGCCCCGTCGAGCCGCGAGCCGTCCAGCGTCGCGCCCTTGAGGATGGCGCTGTCGATGGTGCCGGCGCGCGCCTCGTGGCGCACCGAGCTGAGGCCCGCCTTGCGGTCCGGCACGGTGATCTGGCCCTCGCGAAAGTCGGCGCCCGAAAGGTCGGCGTTGGTGAGGTTGGCGCCCCGCATACAGGCGCCGCGCAGGTCGGCCCGCACCAGCGTCGCCCCGCGCATGTCGGCCTTGCGCAGGTCGGAGCCGAACAGGTTGGCGCGGTCGAGCCTGGCGCCGGCCATGTGCGCGCCGTCGAACACCGAGCCCGACAGGTCGGCGTCGCTCAGGTTGCGCCCGCGCAGGTCCAGCTCGGAGAAGTCGATGAAGTGCAGCGAGGCGCGCTTGCCGCCGGGGCGGCCGGTGACGTAGCGCTCGTGGGCGTCGATGATCAGGTCGAGCTCGGACTGTCCGAGGCGGCGCCGGCTGGAGACCTGGGTCGGCGCCAGCATGCCTAGAGCACGTCGAGGCCACGCACGCCGGCGCGGATGGCGTCGGTCACGTCGAGCCCCTTGAGCAGGGCGCCGGTGAAATTGGCGCGCGAGAGGTCGGCGCCGATCAGGACGGCATGGCGCAGGTCGGCGCGCGTCAGGTCGCTGTTCTTCAGCGAGGCCCGCGTCAGGTCGCAGGCGAGCGACCGGTCGGCGGAGATCAGCAGCGGGCAGAGCTGCGCGTCGCGCAGGTCCGCGCCGGAAAGCTTGGCGCCGGAGAGCCGCGCCCCGCGGAGGTCGGCCCGGCGCAGGTTGCAGGTGCGCAGGTCCGCGCCCTCCAGCCGCGCGCCCTGCAGCTGCACGCCGGACATGTCGATGCCGTAGAAGGTCGCGCCCTTGGCCGAGAGGGCGGTGAGGTTGAGGCCGCGGATCGACTTCAGGCTGCGCAGGTCCGCGCCGTCGAAGGTCGATGGCTTGCCGTCGCGCCCGCCGCTCTCGCACCACAGCGCGTGCGAGCGCAGCATCTCGTCGACCGGCAGCTCGGCGGCGTCCTTGCCGGCCGGCTCGTCGGTGAGCACGCCGGCCATGTTGGCGTTCTGCACGTTCCACGAATAGGTCTTCGCGCCCACCAGCACCGCGTCGCGCAGGTCCGCGCCGGAGAGGTCGGCCCCCGAGAGGTCGGCGCCGGCGAAGTTGGCCCCGTTGAAGTTGGCCTGCTTCAGGTTGGCGCGGATCAGCTTGGCGTCCTTGAGGATCGCGTCGGAGAAGTCGGCCTTCAGCGCGATCACGCCCGAAAGCTTCGAGCGCTCCAGGTTGGCGCCGGCCAGCACCGCCCCTTGCGCGTTGGCGGCCCGCTCGACCGGCTCGATGATGCGCAGGCCGCGCTCGCGGTCGGCCGCGGCGATGGTGCCCTCGCGCAGGTCGGCCTCGAACAGGTCGGCGCCGGTGAGGTCCGCGCCGCGCAGGCAGGCGCCGCGCAGGTCGGCGCGCCGCAGCGAGGCCTCGCGCAGGTTGGCGTTCTGCACGTCGGCGCCGAACAGGTTGGCGTTGTCGAGCCGGGCGTGGGAGAGGTTGCAGTCGGCCAGGATCGCGCCGGTGAAGTCGGCGTCGCAGAGGTTGCGCCCCGACAGGTCCAGCCCCGACAGGTCCTTCCAGGTGAAGACGGCGCGCGCGCCGCCCATGCGGGACGACCACAGCCGGTCGTGGCGGACGCAGATCGCATCCGCCTCCGCTTGCGACAACCTGCGGTGCATCACTTGTGCGGCCGCTTCAGCCATGGGTCTCGAATCACGCGCAGAGGGACAATTATCGTTAAGCTTACGGGACTTGGCTTAACGACCCCTCTACGGTGACCCGGCCAGAATCCTTCTCCCGTGCGGGAGAAGGCTAGGATGGCAGTGGCTGGGCGCGGGTTTCGTCGAGGTAGCGCGCGGCGGTCGGCCGCAGGGCGCCGTCGAGGGCGATGGCGAGCGGGTTGCCGGTGGGGATCTCGACGCCGGGGATGGCCGCGTCCGGGACGTCGAACAGCAGCTTGACGATGGCGCGCAGCGAGTTGCCGTGCGCGGCCACCAGCAGCCGCTCGCCCCCCGCCAGCGCCGGGGCGATCCGCGCGTCCCAGTAGGGCCGCACCCGCTCCAGCGTCGACTTCAGCGTCTCGGTCGCCGGCACCTCGACGCCGGCGTAGCGGCGATCGCGCGAGAGATCGTATTCGCTCTCGGCCGGCAGCGGCGGCGGCGGGATGTCGTAGGAGCGGCGCCAGATAAGCACCTGGTCGGCGCCGTGCCTGGCGGCGGTCTCGGCCTTGTTGAGGCCGGTGAGGCCGCCGTAGTGGCGCTCGTTCAGCCGCCAGTCCTTCTCCATCGGGATCCACAGCTGGCCGGCCGCGGTCAGCGCCAGGTCGCCGGTGCGGATGGCGCGGGTCAGCACCGAGGCGAAGGCGCGATCGAACTGCAGGCCGGCGGCGGCGATCAGCTCGCCGCCGCGCGTGGCCTCGGCCTCGCCCTGCGCCGACAGGTCGACGTCGACCCAGCCGGTGAAGCGGTCCTCCAGGTTCCACTGGCTCAGGCCATGGCGCAGGAGGACGAGGGTGGGCATCGGCGGGGTCTCGGGTCAGTGGGCGGCGGCCGGCTCGTCGCACGTTCGCGCCGGCCGGCGCAAGGCGCGCTCTTCCGGCGCCGCCGCCCGCCCGCTATAGGGCGCATCCAATGTCCGACAGCATCGCCCTGCCCGCGATCGCCCTCCTGGCCGCCGGCCTGATCGCGCTGGCGCTGGTCTGGCCGCAGGGCCAGGGCGCGCGCTCGCCCGGCCCGTTCGGCCACCCGCTCGCCCCGATCGAGACCACCGGCGCGCGCGGGCTCGCCAACAAGGCGGCCGAAGCCCTGCGCGGCCCCGAACGCGCCCTCGCGCCCAGCGCCCACCGCCACCGCTAGCTTCCGGAGTTCGCCCCCAGTGCCTCCCCTCCCCCGCGCCGATCTCGCGCCGATGACCGTCGCCTACGAGACGACGCCGCTCATCAAGCCCACCGGCTTCCGCGAGTACGACGCGCGCTGGCTGTTCGGGCCGGACCTCAACCTGATGGGCGTGCGCGCGCTCGGCCTCGGCCTCGGCACCTACTTCGCCGAGCGCGGCGAGCGGCGGGTGGTGGTCGGCCACGACTTCCGCTCCTACTCGCTGTCGATCAAGCAGGCGCTGATGCTGGGGCTGGTGGGAGCCGGCTGCGAGGTGCTGGACATCGGCCTGGCGGTGACGCCGATGGCCTACTTCGCCCAGTTCGAGCTGGAGGCGCCGTGCGTGGCCATGGTCACCGCCAGCCACAACGAGAACGGCTGGACCGGGGTGAAGATGGGCGCGGGCCCGCCGCTGACCTTCGGTCCCGACGAGATCGGCCGGCTGAAGGAGATCGTGCTCGGCGGCGCCTGGCGCGAAGCGACCGGGGGGACGGTGACCGAGGTCGAGGGCGTCGCCGCGCGCTACATCGCCGACGCGGCGGCGCGCTGCGTCCTCTCGCGGCCGGTGCGGGTGGTCTGCGCCTGCGGCAACGGCACCGCCGGCGCCTTCGCCCCCGAGGGGCTGCGGCGCATGGGCGCCGAAGTGATCGAGGTCGACTGCGAGCTCGACTGGTCCTTCCCCAACTACAATCCGAACCCGGAAGACCACACCATGCTGAGCGCCATGGCCAAGGCGGTGCTGCAGCACGGCGCGGACCTGGCGCTGGGCTTCGACGGCGACGGCGACCGCTGCGGCGTGGTGGACGACACCGGCGAGGAGATCTTCGCCGACAAGATCGGCCTGATGCTGGCGCGCGACCTCGCCCCCGAGCACCGCGGGGCGAAGTTCGTCGTCGACGTGAAGTCCACCGGCCTGTTCGCCACCGACCAGGTGCTGAAGGAGGCCGGCGCCTCGACCGTATATTGGAAGACCGGGCACAGCTACATCAAGCGCAAGACCGCCGAGATCGGCGCGCTGGCCGGGTTCGAGAAGTCCGGCCACCTGTTCTTCTCCGAGCCGCTGGGGCGCGGCTACGACGACGGGCTGGTGGCGGCCGCGGCGATCCTCTCGATGCTGGACCGGCATCCCGGCCAGAAGCTCAGCGCGCTGCGGAAGGCGCTGCCGGTCGCCTACACCTCGCTGACCATGTCGCCGCACTGCGCCGACGAGGCCAAGTATGGCGTGGTCGAGCGGATCGTCGCCGACTACCAGGCGCTGGGCCAGGCCGGCGCATCCATCCTGGGCCGCAAGATCGTCGACGTGAACACCGTCAACGGCGCGCGCGTCTCGCTGGAGGACGGCTCCTGGCTGCTGGTGCGGGCCTCGTCCAACAAGCCGGAGCTGGTGGTGGTGGTCGAGAGCGTGCGCTCCGAGGATGACATGCGCGCGCTGTTCCGCGATGAGGTCAAGCCGCGGCTGGCCAAGGCGCCGGAAGTCGGCGCCTACAACCAGGAAGTCTGACGCTTCCGACCAGGCCGCCGGCAAGGCGAGCCGAGAAATCGAGGGGGTAAGAGCGCATGCGCGTCGCGATGATCGGGACGGGGTACGTGGGGCTGGTGTCGGGCGCCTGCTTCGCCGACTTCGGCCACGAGGTCACCTGCATCGACAAGGACGAGGGCAAGATCGCCCGGCTGAAGGCCGGCGAGATGCCGATCTACGAGCCCGGCCTGGAGGCGCTGGTGGCGCGCAACGTCGACGCCGGGCGCCTGTCGTTCACCGTCGACGGCGCCGAGGCGATCGGCGCGGCCGACGCCGTGTTCATCGCCGTCGGCACGCCTTCGCGGCGCGGCGACGGCTACGCCGACCTCTCCTACGTCCATGCCGCCGCCGAGGAGATCGCCCCGCTGATGGACGGCTTCACCGTGGTGGTGACCAAGTCCACGGTGCCGGTCGGCACCGGCGACGAGATCGAGGCGATCCTGAAGAAGGCGCGGCCGGACGCGCAGTTCGCCGTGGTCTCCAACCCGGAGTTCCTGCGCGAGGGCGCGGCCATCGAGGACTTCAAGCGGCCGGACCGGGTGGTGGTGGGCCTGGAGGACGAGCGCGCGCGGCCGGTGATGGCCGAACTCTACCGGCCGCTCAATCTCAATGAGACGCCGGTGCTCTACGTCGACCGCCGCTCGTCGGAGCTGATCAAGTACGCGGCCAACGCCTTCCTGGCGATGAAGATCACCTTCATCAACGAAATGGCCGACCTGTGCGAGGCGGTGGGCGCCGACGTGCAGCGCGTCGCCCGCGGCATCGGCCTCGACAAGCGGATCGGCTCGAAGTTCCTGCACGCGGGGCCCGGCTACGGTGGCTCCTGCTTCCCGAAGGACACGCTGGCGCTGGTCCACACGGCCACCGACGCCAAGGCGCCGCTGAAGCTGGTGGAGACCACCATGGCGGTGAACGAGGCGCGCAAGAAGGCGATGGCCGGCAAGGTGGCCGCCGCGCTGGGCGGCGAGCTGGCCGGCAAGACCATCGGCGTGCTGGGCCTGACCTTCAAGCCCGACACCGACGACATGCGCGAGGCGCCGTCGCTGGAGATCGTGCCGGCGCTGCAGGCCATGGGCGCGACCGTCCAGGCCTATGATCCGGAGGGCCGCGAAGCGCGCCAGCTGCTGCGCGACGTCGACTTCAAGTCCAGCCCCTACGAGGCGCTGGAGGGCGCCGACTGCGGCGTGATCATCACCCACTGGGACGAGTTCCGCGCCCTCGACCTCGACCGCGTCAGGGACATCATGCGCCGGCCGCTGATGGTCGACCTGCGCAACATCTACAAGCCTGAGGAGCTGCGCCCCCGCGGCTTCACCTACGTCAGCATCGGCCGCAGCTAGCGGCTGAACACCCAGGACTGCGACGCCCAGATCGTGCCGATCCAGAAAGCCGCGCCCATCGCGCCCACGAAGAGGATGCAGGCGATCGGCGAGCCGGCGCCTTTCGCCCTGGTCTTGGCCTCGCGTACCCAGACGGGTTCGTGCGCCATGTCGCCTCCCTAAGAGGTATGTTCGTTGCCGGCGCGCCGGTCGAGCGACGCACCGGAAACGAGGTTAAGGTCGGTTCACGAATTCTGTCCAGTCTGTAATCTTCGCGCGACCTGCAGAGTGTGCCAGCATGGGGGGTGCACAGGGGGCCTCGAGAGATGCGGACACGGATGATCCTGGCGCTGGTCGCGAGCGTGGCCGTCGCCGCCTGCCACCGGGGGCGACACCAGGCGGCCGACGTCCAGCCCGACGCGCAGGTCGATGCGGGCGCCACCGAGGCAAGCACCCAGGCGCCCGTGCCCGCCACCGACGCCGGGCAGGTGCAGGCCTTCCTGACCGGCCTCTACGCCCACTACCTGTCGAGCAAGAACGACACCTTCGACATGTTCGGCGCGAACAAGACCGAGGTGTTCGACGCCGACACCCTGGCCCTGCTCGCCGACGACAAGAAGGCGCTCAAGGACGAGCTCGGCGACGTCGACGGCGACCTGCTGTGCGACTGCCAGGACTTCGTCAGCCTGAAGAGCCAGATCGTCGTCCAGTCGGCGACGCCGACCGACGCCGAAGCCAGCGCCGACGTGCAGGACATCGGCATGCCCGGCCTGACGCCGCGGCACATCCTCTTCAAGCTGACCAAGTCGGGCGGCGCCTGGCGCATCCACGACATCAAGGCCGGCGCCCAGGACTGGCTGCGCACCACCCTGGCCGAGGAGATCAAGAACCTGAAGGGCGCCGCGCCGCTGATCCGCGGCCCGGACAACGGCCCCTGACGGCGCCTGGCGGCGAAGCGCCTAGAAGGCGCCGCGTGAAAGCCGCAGGAGTGGGCAGCATGGGCGAGGACGAGCGCGCGGCGCGCGCCAGGCGGACCGACTGGCCGAAGAGCCCCGGAGCCTGCGTCTGCGGCGCGGTGCGCTTCGAGATCGACGTGCCGGCCGTCTGGGCCTGGCACGACCATTCGCCCGCCAGCCGCCACGCCCAGGGCTGCGCCTACGCCACCTACGTCGGCAGCTGGAAGAGCCGCTTCCGGCTACTGGAGGGCGAGGACCAGGTCAGCCGCTACGAGGAGCCGGAAAGCCACACGGTGCGCAGCTTCTGCGTCCGCTGCGGCACGCCGCTGTTCTACGAGCGGCCGCGCGCGCCGAAGATGATCAACATCCCGCGCGCCCTCTTCGCCGAGCGCACCGGCCGCGAGCCGCGCTACCACACCTCGATGACTGAGGCCGCCGACTGGACCTACATGGGCGAGGCGCTGATGCCGCTGAAAGGCTACCCCGGCGTGCTGATCGAGCGGCCGCGCAAGAAGAAACCGCGGCCGGAGGGGATGTTCTAGCCGCGCGGCTTGACGCCGGCGGACGCGGCGGGCGAGGTCGCCGCCCGGGAGGAACCATGGCCGACGACTTCGACCTCGACGCCTACTTTCGGCGCATCGGCTACGGCGGCCCCGCGCGCGCCGACCTGGAGACGCTGAGCGCGCTACATGCGCGCCACGTCGCGGCGATCCCGTTCGAGAATCTCGATCCGCTGACCGGGCGGCCGGCGAAGCTGGACCTGGCGTCGCTGCAGGCCAAGCTGGTGGGCCGCCGCCGCGGCGGCTACTGCTTCGAGCAGAACCACCTCTTCCGCGCGGCGCTGCAGGCGATCGGCTTCGAGGTGACCGGGCTTGGCGGGCGGGTGACCTGGATGTCGCCGCCGGACGCGCCGCTGGGACCGCGCGGCCACATGATGCTGAAGGTCGACCTGGCGGAAGGCCCCTATCTCGCCGACGTCGGCTTCGGCGCGCACCTGCTCGACGCGCCGCTGCGGCTCGCCCCCGGCGCCGAACAGGCGACGCCGCGCGGCCGCTTCCGCATCGAGCGCGACGGCGGGCAGCACGCCCTGTTCGTCCAGCAGCAGGGCGAGTGGCGGCGCGCCTACGTGTTCGACCTGACCCCGCAGCTGGCGGCCGACTACGAGGTCGCCAACTGGTTCTATTCGACCCATCCGGAGATCCTCTTCACCTATATGCTGGTCGCCGAGCGGCTGACCGAGGCGGCCCGCTACAACCTGGTCAACACTCGCCTCACCGAGCGCCGCGGCGACGGGAGCGCCAGCGAACGCATCCTCGCCAGCGCCGAAGAGCTCGCGGACGTGCTGGACCGGCTCTTCGACCTGGAGCCGCCGGCCCCCGCCGCCGAGGTGTTCGCCAAGATCGCCGGACGATGACCGGGGCGCAGGCGATCGCCGACGCCGCGTTCGAGCCGTGGCTGACGCGCTGGCGGCTAACGCCCGACGGCGCCGGCTTCCCGAGCCTCGCCGGCAAGCTGCTGCCGGTGCGCCGCGAGGGCGCGGCGACGATCCTCAAGCTCTGCGCGCCCCACGCCCACGAGGAGATCGCCGGCGGCGCGCTGATGGAATGGTGGGGCGGCGACGGCGCGGCCCGGGTGCTGGCCCGCGAGGGCGAGGCGCTGCTGCTGGAGCGGGCGACGGGGACGCGCTCGCTGGCCGACATGGCCCGCTGCGGCGAGGACGACGAGGCGACGCGCATCCTCTGCGCGGCCGGTGCGCGGCTACACGCAGCCCGGCCCGCGCCGCCGCCGTCCAGCCTCGCGCCGCTGGAGCGCTGGTTCCGGCAGCTGTGGCCGGCCGCGCAGGCGCATGGCGGGCTCTACGCCAAGTCCGCCGCCGCGGCGCGCGAGCTGCTGGCGACGCCGCGGGACGTCGGCGTGCTGCACGGCGACCTGCACCACGGCAACGTGCTGGATTTCGGCACGCGCGGCTGGCTCGCCATCGACCCCAAGGGGCTGATCGGCGAGCGCGGCTACGACTTCCCCCACATCGTCATGAACCCCGACGTCGAGACCGCCGCCGCCCCCGGCCGGCTGGCGCGACGGGTCCAGGTGATCAGCGAGGCCGCGAACATCGAGCCCCGCCGGCTGCTGCAATGGATCGTCGCCTACGCCGGCCTTTCCGCCTCATGGACCCTCAGCGACGGCGCCGATCCCTGGCGCGCGCTCGCCATCGGCGAGATCGCGGCCGCGGAACTGGGCGCCTGACCCGCATTTTGACCCCCCGACGTTCGTCGGGATGAGCGGGTGTTGGGGCGGAACCTAAGCCCCCGCCTGCTTCACCGCCCCCGCGATCTCCTTCACCAGCTGGCCGACCAGCTTCTCGTCGTCGCCTTCGGCCATGATGCGGATCAGGGGCTCGGTGCCGGAGGCGCGGACCAGGACGCGGCCGGCGCCGTTGAGGCGTTGCTCGGCGTCGGCGATCGCCGCCTTGACGCGCTTGTCGTCCAGCGGCTTGCCGCCGGAGAAGCGCACG
>DASXEN010000079.1:0-19367 GCA_036490095.1 Caulobacteraceae bacterium | reverse complement strand
ACGGCGACGTCGAGTGGGCGCTGCGGCAGGCGGGCGCGGACGGGCTGGCGGGCCTGGCGACGGTGCTGTCGAAGTCCTACGACGGCGGCACCGACCTGTCCGGCGGCCAGTGGCAGCGGGTGGCGCTGGCCCGCGCGCTAGCGGCCGTGAAGCTGGGCGCCGGCCTGGTGCTGCTCGACGAGCCGACGGCGCAGCTCGACGTGCGCGGCGAGGCGGAGATCTTCGGCCGGCTGCTCGCCGCCACGCGCCAGTGCACCACCATCCTGATCTCGCACCGCTTCTCGACGGTGCGCCAGGCCGACCGCATCTGCGTGGTGGAGGGCGGCCGGGTGGTGGAGCTGGGAAGCCACGACGCGCTGATGGCGCTCGGCGGGCGCTACCGCACCATGTTCGACCTGCAGGCGCAGCGCTTCCAGGAAGCCGACGAGGAGGGACAGACCTATGAAGCCCTCGCCTGACCTCGCCGCGCCGCCGGCGGACGCCATCGAGCCGCTGCCCGCCACGCTCTCCTCGATGTGGCGGCTGTGCAAGCTGGGCTTCAGGTCCGAGCGGGGGCTGATGGCGCTCTCGCTGGCGCTGTCGCAACTGGCGGCTTTGCCGAGCGCGCTGACGGCGCTGTGGCTGGCGCTGCTGGGCGCGGGCGTGGTGCAGCAGCAGCCGCGGCTGGCGCTGGGCGCGGCGCTGGGGATGGCGCTGAGCGCCGCGGCGAACTGGTTCCTGATGACCATTAGCACCCGGGTGCAGCGCCGCTTCCGCGACAAGGTGACGATCGCGCTCGAAGGCCACGTGGCGCGGCTACAGGCGTCGATCGTCTCGGTGGCGCACCAGGAGCGGCCCGAGTACCTCGACCGGCTGTCGATGCTGCGCAACCAGGTGTTCGTGCTCGACCACATGTACATGTCGCTGTTCACCACGCTCGCCTGGCTGCTGCGGCTGGGGTTCACGCTGGCGCTGCTGGCCTGGGTGAATCCGGCGCTGCTGCTGCTGGCGGTGTTTGCCGCGCCCTCCGCGGTCGCCGCCTTCTGGCGGCCGGATGTCGAGAACCGCACCTACGAGCGCGGCGCGCCGCACCAGCGGCGCTCGCTGCACCTGTTCGACCTGGCGACCACCGCCGCGCCCGGCAAGGAGGTGCGGGTGCTCGGCATCGGCGAGCGGCTGGCGAGCGAGCGCCGCGAGGTGTGGGAGCGCTGGTACGCGCCGATGGCGCGGGCGCGTTGGGGCACGGCCTTCTGGAACGCGGCGGCGTGGGCGATCTTCGGCGCCGGCTATGTGGGCGCCGTGGCGTTCGTGGCGTGGGGAGGGCATGCCACGACGGCGCAGATCCTGCTGGTGCTCGCGGCCGGCGCGAGCCTCTCCGGCTACGTGCGCGCCGCCGTCGGCGAGATCGGCTTCCTGCGCGGGTTCTGGGCCGACGGCTCGCGGCGGCTGGCCTGGCTGGAGGACTATGCGGCGAAAGAGGCCGCCCCGGGCGAGCTGGCGCCGCCGTCGGTGCTCGCCGAGGGCATCCGCTTCGATCGCGTCTCGTTCGCCTATCCGGGCGCCTCGCGCCTGGCGCTCGAAGAGGTTTCCTTCACCCTGCCGGCGGGCGCCGTGGTCGCCATCGTCGGCGAGAACGGCGCGGGCAAGACTACGCTCGTGAAGCTGCTCGCCAAGCTGTACGAGCCGGCGTCGGGGGCGATCCTGATCGACGGGACGCCGCTCGCGCGCATGCACGCCGCCGACTGGCGGCGGCGCATCACCGGCGCGCTGCAGGACTTCTTCCGCTTCGAGTTCCGCGCGCGGCAGACCATCGGCCTCGGCGACGTCGAGCGCATGGACGAGGAGGCCGCCGTCATGGCCGCGGCCGCCCGCGCCGGCGCCGACGACGTGGTGGCGCGGCTTCCGTCAGGCCTCGACACCCAGCTGGGCCAGACCTGGCCCGGCGGCGCGGAGCCCAGCTTCGGGCAGTGGCAGAAGCTCTCGCTGGCGCGCGGCTTCATGCGCGAGACGCCGCTGGTGCAGATCCTGGACGAGCCGACCGCCGCGCTCGACGCCGAGACCGAGCATGCGCTGTTCGAGCGCTACGCCGCCGCGGCCCGCGCCGACCACGGCGCGAACGGCCGCATCACCATCTTCGTCTCGCACCGCTTCTCCACCGTGCGCATGGCCGACCTGATCGTCGTCCTCGACGGCGCGCGGCTCGCCGAAGCCGGGTCGCATGAGGAATTGATGGCACGCGGCGGACCCTATTCGGAGCTCTATCGCATCCAGGCGGCCGCCTACCGGCCGGGAGCCCGCGCTCAGGCCGCCTCGGCCGCGGCGCTGCCGTTGTAGCCGCGCACGCCGTCGAGGATCAGGTCCTGGACCTCCTCGGTGAGGTAGGCGTGCATGGGCAGCGCCAGCACGGTAGCGGACTTGGCCTCGGAGACCGGCAGGCCGCCGGGACCGGTGGGGAAGCCGGCGTAGGGGGCTTGGCGGTGCATCGGCACCGGATAGTAGACGGCGGTCGGCACGCCCAGCGTCTTCAGGTGGGCGGCGAGGCCGTCACGGTCGGCGTGCTCGATCACATACTGGGCCCAGACCGAGAGGCCGCCCGCGATCACCTGCGGCGTCGCCAGCACATGGTCCTTGAGGCCGGCGCTGTAGCGCCGGGCGACGTCCTGGCGCAGCCCGATCTCCTCGGCGAACACGCCGAGCTTCTCGATCAGGATGGCGGCCTGCAGGGTGTCGAGCCGCGAATTCATACCGATCCGCTGGTTCAGGTACTTCGGGTCGTGCTGCGGCGGGTGGCCATTGATGTCGCTCTTCACCGCCTTGCCGTGGATGCGCAGCGAATCCATCCGCTCGAAGAGGCGCGCGTCGTCGGTCAGCACCGCGCCGCCGTCGCCGTAGCCGCCGAGCGGCTTGGCCGGGAAGAAGCTGGTGGTGACCGCGTCGGCCCAGCGGATCGGATGCGAGCCGAGGAGGGTGCAGCCGAAACCCTGGGCGGAGTCGGAGATCAGCTTCAGGCCGTGGCGGGCGCAGATCCGGGCGATGCGCGGGTAGTCGGCCGGCTGGCCGAACAGGTCCACGGCGATCACCGCGCGCGGCTTGAACTCGCCCTTGGCCTTCACCGCCAGGATGGCGGCTTCCAGGTGGTCGGGGTCGAGGTTGAGGGTGTCCGGCAGGATGTCGACGAACACCGGCGTCGCGCCGCTCCACGGCACCACCTCGGGCGTCGCCGCGAAGGTGAAGGAGGGGCAGAACACCGCGTCGCCCGCGCCGATCTCCCAGGCCATCAGCGGCAGCGCCAGGGCGTCGGTGCCGTTGCCGCAGGAGAGGGCGTATTTGGCGCCGCCGAACTCGGCGAGCTGTTCCTCGAAGGTCCGCACCTCGGGACCCATGACGTAGTGGCCGTGGGCGAGCACTTTCTGGATGGCCGCGTCGATCCGCGGCTTGAGACGAACCTGCTGGGCCGCCAAGTCGATGAAAGGAATCATGGGACCGCTGAACTGCCCGAGGCTGGGGCGCAGATAGGGCGCGCCGGGCGCGGCGGCGACACAATCCTCGTAACCGACTGTTTCGCCTGCGGATGTGTCGCCTTTGAAGCAAAGGTGCGCGCACGGTAGAGTAGGCGTCGGGCAGGAGACGCGATTGGCCGAGCACGCCGCCAGATCCCAAGCCGCCGACCACGCCGCCTCCGCGGCGCGGACGCTGGCGGCCGAGACCGACGGGCTGAACGCGCTGGCGGCGGCGCTGCAGACCTCGCTGCGGGCGCCGTTCGGCGCCGCGGTCGAGGCGATCCTGGCGGCGCAGGGCCGGGTGGTGGTCACCGGCATGGGCAAGAGCGGCCACGTCGCGCGCAAGGTGGCGGCGACGCTGGCCTCCACCGGCACGCCGGCCTTCTACCTGCATCCGGCCGAAGCCAGCCACGGCGACCTGGGCATGATCACCGCCGGCGACGTGGTGCTGGCCTTCTCCTGGTCCGGCGAGACGCCGGAGCTGCGCGACGTGATCCACTACTGCAAGCGCTTCGGCGTCGAGCTGATCGCCGTGGCGTCGGGGCCTGCCAGCGCCCTGGTGAAGGCCGCCAGCCTCGCCTTCGTGCTGCCGGCGGCGCAGGAGGCCTGCACCATCACCAGCGCGCCGACCACCTCGACCACCATGCAGCTGGCGTTCGGCGACGCCCTGGCCATCGCGCTGCTGGAAGCGCGCGGCTTCTCGGCCCGCGACTTCCACGCCTTCCATCCCGGCGGCAGGCTGGGCGCGCAGCTGGTGACGGTGGGCGAGCTGATGGGCGTCGGCGAGGCGCTGCCCAAGGTGGGCGCCGGCGCCAGCTTTGCGGAGGCCATCGAGGCGATCACCGCCCACGTCTGGTACGGCGGCGTGGCGGTGGTGGACGACGCCGGGCGGCTGGTCGGAGCGCTGACCGACGGCGACGTGCGCCGCTCGCTGGGCAAGGCCGACCTGGCCTCGCCGGTCGCCGACTACATGACCCGCACGCCGATCTCGGTCGAGCCGGACTTCCTCGCCAGCGAGGCGATGCGGCTGATGAACGAGCGCGAGCGGCCGTTCTTCCTGCTGTTCGTCTGCGAGGCCGGGCGGCTGGTCGGCGCGGTGCACATGCACGACCTGCTGCGGGCCGGCATCGCCTGAAGCGCCTCAGTCAGGCGCCCACTGCGCGTGCTCCGGCAGCCCGGCGCAGAGGTCCATCCAGCCGATCTTCGACTCGGTGAAGAAGTGGGCGTCGGGCGTCAGCGCGCCGGGCTCGTCGAACAGGGCCAGCGCCAGCGCGGTATTGCCGCTCACCGCCCGATGCGCGCCGATCCGCGTGCCGCAGGCGGGGCAGAACAGCCGCTCCAGGGCCGGCGACGAGCGATAGGAGGCCGTCGTCCCAGTGAGGGTCACTTGGTCGTCGCGGTAGAGGGCGCGGGCGAAGAAGGGCGAGCCCATCGCCTTCTGGCAGAGCCGGCAGTGGCAGAGGCGCACGTTTTCCGGCTCGCCGCGCGCGGCGAAGCGAACCGCGCCGCAGAGGCAGCCGCCTTCCAGGACCTGCTCTTTCGACATCCTCGGCCTCGGTTCTCCGCCTATGTTTCCCCGGCGATGCTGGACGATGTGGGGCGCCAGCCCTTACATCCCCGCCATGTCCGGCAAGACGCTTTACGACAAGATCTGGGACGCGCACCTGGTTTCGGCCGACGCGACCGGCGAACAGGTGCTCTACATCGACCTGCACCTGATCCACGAGGTGACGACGCCGCAGGCCTTCGCCGGGCTGAAGGCCGCCCGCCGCGGCGTGCGGCGGCCGGACCGCACCCTCGCCGTCGCCGACCACAACGTGCCGACCGAGGGCCAGGCGCTGGGCGTCGGCGCGGTCGCCGACGAGGAGGCGCGGCTGCAGCTGCAGACCCTGGCGCGCAACGTCGAGCAGCACGGCATCGAATTCTTCCCGATGGGCGATGTGCGCAACGGCATCGTCCATGTGGTCGGCCCCGAGCAGGGCCGCACGCAGCCGGGCATGACCATCGTCTGCGGCGACAGCCACACCTCCACCCACGGCGCGTTCGGGGCGCTGGCGCAGGGGATCGGCACCTCCGAGGTCGAGCACGTGCTGGCGACCCAGACGCTGCGGCAGCTGAAGTCGAAGAACATGCGGGTGAGCTTCGTCGGCGCGGCGCCGGCCGGCGTCGGCGCCAAGGACTTCGCGCTGGCGATGATCGGCCGCATCGGCACGGCCGGCGGCACCGGCTGCGTGATCGAGTACGCCGGCGAGGCGGTGCGGGCGCTCTCGATGGAAGCGCGGATGACGCTCTGCAACATGACCATCGAGGCGGGCGCGCGCGGCGGCCTGGTGGCGCCGGACGAGACCACCTTCGCCTACCTGGCCGGCCGGCCGGCCGCGCCCAAGGGCGGCGCCTGGGAGATGGCGCTCGGCTATTGGAAGGGCTTCTTCTCCGACCCGGACGCCCGGTTCGACCGCGAGATCAGCATCGACGTCTCGCAGCTGGCGCCGATGGTCACCTGGGGCACCAGCCCCGAGGACGTGGTCGCCATCGACGGCGCCGTCCCCGATCCGGCCGCGCTCGACGAGGCCAAGGCGGCGCAGGCGCGGCGGATGCTGGACTACATGGGCCTGGAGCCCGGCCAGCCGATCCAGAGCGCCAGGATCGACCGGGTGTTCATCGGCTCCTGCACCAACAGCCGCATCGAGGACCTGCGCGCCGCCGCGGCGATCGCCCAGAAGGCCGTCGACGCCGGCCGCAAGGTGGCGGCGCACGTGACGGCCATGGTGGTGCCGGGCTCCGGCCTGGTGAAGGAGCAGGCCGAGGCCGAGGGCCTCGACGCGGTGTTCCGCGCCGCCGGCTTCGACTGGCGCGAGCCGGGCTGCTCGATGTGCCTGGGCATGAACCCCGACCGCCTGGCGCCCGGCGAGCGCTGCGCCTCCACCTCCAACCGCAACTTCGAGGGCCGCCAGGGCCGCGGCGGGCGCACCCACCTGATGAGCCCGATCATGGCCGTCGCCGCCGCCCTCGCCGGCCACATCGCCGACGTGAGGGATTTCCTGTGATCGAAGCCCTCAACCACATCGCCGTGGCGGTGAAGGACCTGGACCGCGCCACCAGCGCCTTCGGGGCGCTGTTCGGGCGGCGGGCGGACTGGCGCGAGGAGGCGGCGGGCGCCCGGCACGCCTGGTTCCAGCTCTCCAACATGGCGCTCGACATCGTCCAGCCGGACGGGCCGGGCGAGAGCGGCGACCGGGTGCGGGCGCAGATCGACGCGCACGGCGAGGGGCTCTGGGGCCTCGCCTTCGAGGTCGCCAATCTCGACGAGACCCGCCGGCTGCTCTCGCGCCGCGGCGCGCCCACCTCGGACCCGGCGGCGCTGCTCTCCACCGACGCCTGGCGCCTCGCCTTCGTCGATCCGGCGGCGACCTACGGCGTCTCCATCGCGCTGGCCGAGCGCACCGGCCGCTTCACCGCCAGGCCGGCCCCGGCCGACGGCGTGCAGGCGCTGGACCATGTGGTGATCCACACCGCCAGCCCCGACCGCGCCGTCGCCCTCTACGGCGCCCGGCTCGGCCTCGACTTCCGCCTTGACCGCTCCAACCCGCAATGGGGCTCGCGGCTGATGTTCTTCCGCTGCGGCGGCGCGGTGGTGGAGATCGGCTCGCGGCTCGGCGGCGACGAGGCGTCCGACGCGCCGGACCGGCTCTCGGGGCTGGCGTGGCGGGTCGCCGACCCGGACGCGGCGCGGGCCCGCCTCGCCAAGGCCGGCTTCGACGTCTCCGAGGTGCGCTCCGGCCGCAAGCCCGGCACCAAGGTTTTCACCGTCCGCTCCGGCGTGCCCGGCGCACCGACCTTGATGCTAAGCGCCGACGGCGCCGGCGAGGATACTTGACCGCATGAAACAGGTCAGCCTCAGCCAGGCGAAAGCCGACCTCTCCAACCTGGTCGAGCAAGCGGCGGCCGGCGAGGAGATCATCGCTGGCCATAAAACTGAAGCGCCGCCTCGGACCTGCTAGGGACGCACCCATGCAAGCCTTCACCGAGCTTCACGCCAAGGCGGCGCCGTTGGACATGGCCAACGTCGACACCGACCAGATCATCCCCAAGCAGTTCCTCAAGACGGTGGAGCGCGAGGGGCTGGGCAAGGGGCTATTCTACGACCTGCGCTTCGACGGCGAGGGGCGGGCGAGGCCCGGCTTCGTGCTCAACGATCCGCGCTACGCCGGGGCGGGCGTGCTGATCGCCGGCGACAACTTCGGCTGCGGCTCCAGCCGCGAGCACGCGCCTTGGGCGCTGCTGGACTATGGCGTGCGCTGCGTGATCGCCCCCAGCTTCGCCGACATCTTCTACGGCAACTGCATGCAGAACGGCCTGTTGCCGATCGCCCTGCCCGAGGAGGCGGTGCGGGCGCTGATGGACGAGGCGCGGGGCGGCAACCACGTCTTCTCGGTGGACCTGGCGGCGCAGACCGTCACCGCGCCCTCGGGCAAGGGCTTCCGCTTCGAGATCGATCCGTCGCGCAAGCAGAAGCTGCTGAACGGGCTCGACTCGATCGGCGAAACGCTGGCGCACGCCCCCGACATCGACGCCTTCGAGGCCAGGCGCAGCGTGGCCCAGCCGTGGCTGGAGCGGGCGTGAGCCTGATCGTCGCCGGCACGGTGCGCGTGCCGCCGCAGAACCTCGATGGCTTGCGTCCGCACATGGCCGAGATGACAGCCGCCAGCCGCGCCGAGGACGGCTGCCTCGCCTACGGCTACGCCGAGGACGTGGCCGAGCCCGGACTGATCCATGTGTTCGAGATCTGGCGCGACCGGGCGGCGCTCGACGCCCACTTCGCCACCCCGCACATGGCCCGCTGGCGCGCCGCCTGGCCGAGCTTCGGGGTTTCGGACCGCCGCCTCTTCGCCTACGAAGTCGCCTCGGAGCGGCCGCTGTAGCGTCCCCTCACCTCACCTCTCCCCAGAGGGGAGAGGGCTACTGGCAGGATGAAGCGGCGGCAGGGGACATGCCGCCGCCGCGATCTCTCCGTAGCCCTCGCCCCGCGAACCAGGGAGAGGTGAGGTGAGGGGGCTGCGCGCCGCCGGCCAACCGAAAGGACCCCATGCCCAAGCTGCTGCTCCTGCCCGGCGACGGGATCGGGCCTGAGATTATCGCCGAGGTGCGGCGCGTCGCCGAGCGGATCGCCAATGACCTGGTGATCGACGAGCGGCCGTTCGGCGGGGCCAGCCTCGACGCGCATGGCGTGCCGCTGACCGACGAGACGCTGGCGACCGCCAAGGCCTCGGACGCGGTGCTGATGGGCGCGGTCGGCGGGGCGGTCGGGGCCTCGCCGTGGGAGAAGGTCCCGCGCAACCTGCGGCCCGAGGCCGGCCTGCTCGGCTTGCGCTACGGCATGCAGGTGTTCGCCAACCTGCGCCCCGCCATTTGCCACGGGCCGCTGGCGGACGCCTCGACGCTGAAGCGCGAGGTGGTCGAGGGGCTCGATCTGATGATCGTCCGCGAGCTGACCGGCGGGGTCTATTTCGGCCAGCCGCGCGGCGTCGAGGCGATGCCGGACGGGCAGAGGCGCGCCGTCGACACCCAGGTCTACACCACCCACGAGGTCGAGCGGGTCGCCCGCGTCGCCTTCGAGCTGGCGCGGGGGCGGCGCAACAAGGTCACTTCGGCCGAAAAGGCCAACGTGATGGAGACCGGCGCCTTCTGGCGCGAGGTGGTCACCGCCCTGCACGCCCGCGAATATCCGGACGTGACGCTGGAGCACATGCTGGCCGACAACGCCGCCATGCAGCTGGTGAAGAATCCGCGCCAGTTCGACGTGCTGGTCACCGACAACCTGTTCGGCGACGTGCTGTCCGACGAGGCGGCGCAGCTGACCGGCTCGCTGGGCATGCTGCCCTCGGCCGCGCTCGGCGAGCCGGGCAAGCCGGGGCTCTACGAGCCGATCCACGGCTCCGCGCCGGACATCGCCGGCCAGGGCGTCGCCAATCCGCTGGCGGCGATCCTGTCGTTCGAGATGGCGCTGCGCTGGTCGCTGGGCCGGCCCGACCTCGCCGACCGGGTCGGCGGGGCGGTGGCGGCGGCGCTGGACGGCGGCGCCCGCACCCGCGACCTCGGCGGCGCCCTCTCCACCCGCGAAATGGGCGACGCGGTGCTCGCCGGCCTCTGATCGGGCGGCGGGGCGACCCTAAGGGTTGCGGGCCGGGATGGTCATCTGGGTCTGGGTGACCATGGCCAGCAGCTTGCCCTGGGCGTTGAGGATGCGGGTCTGCCAGACGCTGGAGCGGCGGCCGACGTGCAGCGGCGTCGCCTCGCCGGTGACGGTCTCGCCGGCCTTGGCGCTGCCGAGGAAGTTGGTCTTGCTCTCCAGCGTGGTGGTGCGCGCGCCGGGCGGCAGGTTGAGGTAGCCGGCGACGGCGCCCAGGCTGTCGGCGAAGGCCATGTAGGCGCCGCCATGCAGGATGTGGCCGCCGGTGCACAGCGCCTCGCGCACCAGCAGCCGGCCCATCACCCGCGTCCTGGTCGCCTCGGTGATCTCCACGCCCATCAGCTCGGCGAACGGCAGGCTCGGAACCGTCTCGGCCACTGGTCTGTCCCCTTTCCGACGCCCCCGCGCAGCCTCGCGCAGGTTGCCTCTGCGCCTGTCAAGGCGTAGGGACCGCGTCCTTCCAGCTTAGGAGATTTCGATGGGCTACCGGGTCGCCGTGGTCGGCGCCACGGGCAACGTGGGCCGCGAGATGCTGAATATCCTCGAGGAGCTGCAGTTCCCCGCGGACAAGGTGCACGCGATCGCCTCGCGCAACTCCATCGGCGTCGAGGTCGGCTGGAAAGACGGCGTCATCGCCTGCGAGGACATTGCCCAGTTCGACTTCGCCAAGGTCGACCTGGTGCTGATGAGCGTCTCCGGCGACTTCTCCAGGGAGTGGGCGGCGCGGATCGGCGCCGCCGGCCCGCTGGTGATCGACAACTCCTCGGCCTGGCGGATGGACCCCGACGTGCCGCTGATCGTCCCGGAGGTGAACCCGGACGACATCGAGTGGGCGCACAAGAAGAACATCGTCGCCAATCCCAACTGCTCCACCGCCCAGCTGGTGGTGGCGCTGAAGCCGCTGCACGACGTGGCGCGGATCAAGCGGGCGGTGGTGGCGACCTACCAGTCGGTCTCCGGGGCCGGGAAGGCGGCGATGGACGAGCTGTGGGACCAGACCAAGCAGGTCTTCGTGCTCGGCCCGTCCGAGCCGAAGGTGCTGCCCAAGCAGATCGCCTTCAACGTCATCCCCTTCATCGGCAAGTTCCTCGACGACGGCTACACCGACGAGGAGCACAAGATGTGGAACGAGACCCACAAGATCCTCGATCCCGACATCGCGCTCACCGTCACCTGCGTGCGCACGCCGGTGTTCGTCGGCCACGCCGAGGCGGTGCACCTGGAGTTCGAGCGGCCGATCAGCGACGCCGAGGCGCGGGCGATCCTGCGCGAGGCGCCCGGCGTGATGGTGGTCGATAAGCGCGAGCCCACCGGCTACATGACGCCGAAGGAGGCGCAAGGGGAGTTCCCGGTGTTCGTCTCCCGCATCCGCACCGATCCGACGGTGGAGAACGGCCTGGCGCTGTGGGTGGTCGCCGACAACCTGCGCAAGGGTGCGGCGCTCAACGCGGTGCAGATCGCCGAGCTCGCCCACGAGCGCGGCCTGCTGGGCCGCCGGGTGCTCGCCTGACCGCCACGAAAAAGGCCCCCGCCATCGGCGGGGGCCCGGTCGGCGCTGACTTTGCGCCGGCTTCTCTTACCGGCAGACCATGTGGTGATGGTGCCTGACGCAGTGGTGGTGGTGGTGGTGGTGCCACGGACGCGCTTGGGCCGAGCCGGCAAGCATCGCCATCAACGCGGCGACGACGAGTGTGGTGCGCAACATCGGGTGTCTCCTCTTCGGGAGCGCGCATAGAATCGCATCGCGCGCGTCGGGGCAAGGCGAAGCTTTCAGGCCTGCAATTCAAAGCGAGGCGTAGGCCGCCTCGATCAGCCGCCGGGCGCGGGCGTCGGCGATCAGCTCGGCCGACTGGCGGTTCATCACATAGGCGCCCGCAACGCCGCTCTCCGGATCGGCGAAGGCGCACGAGCCGCCCCAGCCCGAGTGGCCGAAGGTCTCGCGGCCGGGGCCGTAGATCCATAAGCCCTCGTTGCGGATGAAGCCTGCGCCCCAGGCCATGTCGTAGGGCAGCACCAGGTCTTCGCCCCACCCGCGGCCCTTCGCGGCCTCGGCGATCGCGGCGGGCGACAGATAGGCGTCGCCGTCCAGCGTCCCGCCGTTGGCCAGCACCGCCATCAGCCGCGCCAGCGCCGGCGCCGTCGCGTGGCCGGTCACCGACGGGATCGAGGCGCGCCGCCACTCGGCTTGCGACACTCCGCCGGGCGACGCCCACGGCGTCAGGAAGGCGACGCGCTTGACCTCGGTGATCGGACCCAGGTCCGGCAGGGCGGGCGGTCGGCGGACGTCGGCGACACGGCCGTGCTCGCTGTCCGGCAGGCCGATCCAGAGGTCCAGTCCCAGCGGGGCCGCGATGTCCGCCCGCAGCGCCTCGCCGATGGTCCGCCCGTCCACCCTTCGGAAGATCTCGCCGGCGAAGTAGCCGAACGTGACGGGGTGATAGCCGCTCACATCCCCAGGCTTCCACATCGGGGAGGCCGCCGCCAGCTTCGCGCAGATCAGCTCCCAGTCGAACCAGTCCGAGGCCTTCATCGGCTCGGCGAAGCCGGGCAGCCCAGCCTGATGCGACATCACCTGCTCGACGGTGATGTCGGCTTTCGCCGCAACGCCGAACTGCGGCCAGAGGTCGGCGACACGCTGGCGGTAGTCGAGCCGGCCGTCGCTGACCAGCCGGGCGATCATGAAGGCGGCGATCGCCTTGGTGGTGGAGAACACCGGCGTCAGCGTTTCCTCGGCGAACGGCTTCGTCTGCGCGCGGTCGGCCCAGCCGCCGATCAGGTCGACGACGATCTCGCCCTCGACGGCGAAGGCGAAGCGCGCGCCCAGCTCCAGCCCCTCGGCGAAGTTGGCCTCGAACGCCGCACGGACAGCGGCGGACCTGGGCGGACACAGCCCGCGGACCGGCGCCTCAGCCATCGAGCCGGCGGACGGTGACGCGCGGCGAGAACGCCAGCGACGGCGGCAGGGCTGAGATCGCCAGCTCATCTTTCTCGAGGGGCGCCGCGCGCTCGACCGCCTCGGCGACGGCGCCGACGGCGAACTCCAGCGCGATGTAGTCCGGATGTCCTTCAAGGAGGGCGGCGGTGAAGACCGCAGTCAGCAGGTCGCCGGTTCCCTTCGGCGCGGTCCGTCGCCGCCCGTGGACAGCGAGCCATGCACTGTCGGTGTCGATGTAGGCGACACCGATGCCGTCCTCGGCTTCGAGCGACGAGACCAATGTCGGGCGACCGAGCGCGCGGGCGGCGGCCATGGCGCTGGCGGAATCAGAAACGGCGCGCCCGCTGAGCCGGGCCAACTCCCAGGCGTTCGGCGCCAGGATGTCGGCGTCCGGGATCAGTTCGGTGGCCAGCGCCTCGGCCACTGGTTCGCGGACGTACAGCCCCTTGTCCGCATCGCCCATGATCGGGTCGACGATCACGGCGCAGCGCGAGACGCGCTTCACTCGCGTCAGCGCCTCGGCGGTGATCGCCACCTGCTCGGCGCTGGAGAAGTGGCCGGTGATCACCGCGTTCACCTCGCCGAACAGGCCCTGCGCCTCAACGCCGCGTAGCAGCGCCTCGAATATCTCCGGTTCGACCGGCCCGCCGCCCGGCGCTCCATGACCCGGATGGCGGCCAAAGAGGACGGTCGGGATCAGGATCGGCTCGATCCCCAGCCGCGCCAGCGCCAGCGCCTGCGCCCCGCCGCCCACGCGGCTGGCGGCGACATAGCTGGAGAGGATCAGCACGCGGGGCATGGGCGCGGTCTAGTCGCCGCAACCGACCCCCGCCAGCCCTCAGCGCGGGGAGTAGGCTAGATCACCATGCTCCAGTCGAGCGGCTCGCCGAACTTCAGGTCGCGCGCCGCCTTGCGCCCCAGCACGCTCGGAAAATGCTTCGGCGCCAGCCCGTGGCCCGGGCGCACCGAGCGCACGTTGGCGGCGGTGAGTGGCTCACCGGCCTTCACCGGCGCGGCGACGTAGAGCGAGCGGCGGTGGCCGGCCGCGGCGCGCTCGGAGCCGAGCTCGTCATAGGTGGCTGAGCCCAGCGCCGACCAGGCCGCCTTGCAGTCGGCCGTCATGGCGGCGAACTCGGCCGGCTCCAGGCTGAAGGCGGCGTCCGGGCCGCCGTCGGCGCGGGCGAGGGTGAAGTGCTTCTCGATGATCGCCGCGCCCAGCGCCACCGCCGCCACCGCCGCGGCCGAGCCCGGCGTGTGGTCGGAAAGGCCGGTGACCACGCCGAACCGGCGCGCCAGGTCCGGCACGGTGCGCACGTTGGCCTCCTCGATGGGGGCCGGATAGGACGAGACGCAGTGCAGCAGCGCCACGCCCGCCGCGCCGTTGGCCTGCGCGCATGCCAGCGCCTCGCCCATCTCGGCGAGGCTGGCGAGGCCGGTGGAGATGATCATCGGCTTGCCGCAGCGGGCGACGCGGGCGATCAGCGGCAGGTCGACGGCCTCGAACGAGGCGATCTTGTAGGCCGGCGCGCCGAGGCTCTCGAGCAGCGCCACCGCGGTCTCGTCGAACGGCGTGGAGAAGAGGGTGACGCCGCGCTGGCGGGCGCGTTCGAACAGGGCCGCGTGCCAGTCGTAGGGCGTGTAGGCCTCGGCGTAGAGCTGGTGCAGCGTCCGGCCGGCCCACGGCCCCTCCTCGATGCGGAAGCCGGGGCCGTCGCTGTCGAGGGTGATGGTGTCGGCGGTGTAGGTCTGCAGCTTGATGGCGTCGCAGCCGGTGGCGGCGGCGGCGTCTATCATGGCCAAAGCGCGATCCAGGCTGCCGTTGTGATTGCCGCTCAGCTCGCAGATCACATACGGCGGGTGGCCGGGGCCGATGGGGCGGCCGGCGATGGCGAACGTCGCGGTCATCGAAGACCCCTCACCTCACCTCTCCCCGCGAGCGGGGAGAGGGCTACTGATAGCTGGGTTGTCGTTGAGGTGTGGCTAAGCCGCCTCGCGCCCTCAGTAGCCCTCTCCCCGACCGGAGGTTGGGGAGAGGTGAGGTGAGGGGCGGTGGCGGCGTGCACAGCCGTCACGATTTGACCCCCAGCGCTTCACCAAGCGCCGCCGCCACGCGCTCCACGTCGCCGTCCTCCATCGTCGGATAGAGCGGCAGCGACAGGCACCGCGCGTACCAGGCGTCGGCGCCCGGCAGGTCGGCGACACCGTAGCGGGCGGCGTAGTAGGGTTGGCGGTGGACCGGGATGTAGTGGACCTGGCTGCCGACGCCCTTCGCCTTCAGCGCCGCCATCACCTCGGCGCGCGAGCGGCCGATCGCCTCGAAGTCGATCAGCACCGTCATCAGGTGCAGCGCCGGGTCGGACCAGGGCGGGCGGGCGGCGATCCGCACGGCGGGCGCCAGCGGCGCCAGGGCGGCCTCGTAGCGGCGGGCGAGCGCGCGGCGGCGCTCTACCAGGCGCGGCAGCTTGGCAAGCTGCGAGAGGCCGAGCGCGCAGAGCACGTCGGGCAGGCGGTAGTTGAAGCCGAGCTCCGGCATCTCGTACCACCAGGGGTCCGCGCCGTCGGGCCGCACCATGCCGTGGCTGCGCAGCCGCTTCAGCCGTTCGGCCAGGCCCGCGTCGGCGGTGGTGACCATGCCGCCCTCGCCGGTGGTCAGCGTCTTCACCGGGTGGAAGGAGAACACCGCGAGCTCGCCCCAGCGGCCGTCGCCGGCGCTGGCCGGGACGTTGTCGAACACCATCCGCGAGCCCAGCGCGTGGCAGGCGTCCTCGACCAGCGCCGCGCCCTGCTCATCGGCAACGCGGCGCAGCGCCGGCAGCTCGGCGACGTCGCCGCGCAGGTGCACCGGCAGGATGGCGGCGATCTTGCGGCCGCCGGCGCGGGCGACGGCGTCGCGCAAGGTGGCCACGGTCATCAGTCCGCTGGCCGGATCGATGTCGGCGAACACCACCTCCGCGCCGACGTAGCGGGCGCAGTTGGCGGTGGCGAGGAAGGTGATCGAGGGGGCGATGCACACCTCCCCGGGCTGCACGCCCAGCGCCAGCACGGCCAGGTGCAGCGCCGCGGCGCCGTTCGAGCAGGCGACGGCGTGGCGCGCGCCGACATACTCGGCGAAGGCGGCCTCGAAGGCCTCGACCTTGGGGCCGGTGGTGAGGAAGTCGTCGCGCAGCGCCGCGGCCACCGCGGCCACGTCGTCGTCCTCGATGGTCTGGCGGCCGTAGGGCAGCACCGGGGGCGAGGTCACGCGGCGGCCTTCTCCTCCACCATGGCCAGCAGGGCGTCGGCGGAGAGCCACTCTGCGTTGGTGTCGCTGGCGTAGGAGAAGTTCTCCGGCACCGAGCCGGGGCCGCCGTTCAGGCGGAAGGGATTGCGCGGATATTCGACGAAGGCCGGCTCGATGGCGTAGCGGTCGCCAAGCTCGGCGGTGCAGCGCGCGTCGTCGGCGCAGATCATCATCTCGTGCAGCTTTTCGCCGGGGCGGATGCCGACCACCTCGATCTCAGCGCCCGGACACATGGCCTCGACCAGGTCGGTGATCTTCATCGACGGAATCTTCGGCACGAACACCTCGCCGCCGCGCATCATCTCCAGCGAGGAGAGCACGAAGTCGACGCCCTCGGGCAGGGTAATCCAGAAGCGGGTCATGCGCGGGTCGGTGACCGGCAGGCTGCGCCGGCCGGCGGCGATCATCCGCTGGAACAGCGGCACCACCGAGCCGCGCGAGCCGACCACGTTGCCGTAGCGCACCACCGAGAAGCGGGTGCCGATGTCGCCGGAGAGGTTGTTGGCGGCGACGAAAGTCTTGTCGGAGGCGAGCTTGGTCGCGCCGTAGAGGTTGATCGGGTTGCAGGCCTTGTCCGTGGAGAGCGCCACCACCTGGCGCACCCGGTTGGAGAGGCAGGCCCAGACCACGTTCTCCGCGCCGATCACGTTGGTGGCGATGCATTCGGAGGGGTTGTACTCGGCCGCCGGCACCTGCTTCAGCGCCGCGGCGTGGATGACGATGTCGACGCCGCGCAGCGCCAGCGTCAGCCGCGCCCGGTCGCGCACGTCGCCGAGGAAGAAGCGCATCCGCGCCAGCTTGTCGGGGCTGAACTTCTCGCGCAGGTCGAGCTGCATCTCGCTCTGCTTCAGCTCGTCGCGCGAATAGACGATCAGCTTGCGCGGCTCGTAGAGCTGCAGCACCGTCTCGACGAAGCGCTTGCCGAACGAGCCGGTGCCGCCGGTGACCAGGATCACCTTGCCGTCGAGGTTGAGGTTGGCGGGAGCGAAACGGCCCAACGAGGCCTCCGTTTGCGGCCCGGACAGATGGGCGAAACATGGTTAACAAGCCAATGGTTACTATCGCCTTTCATCGCCCGGGAGTGGAGAGCATCGCCGCCATGACGCGCCGTGGTCTGATCGCCGCAGCCTCGCTGCTGGTCCTGGCGCCGGCGCTCGCCCACGCCGCCGAGGAGCGCAAGAAGGGCGGCGGCGCCTCGTTCATCCAGCTGCCGACGCTGACCGCGACGACCCTGCGCCCCGACGGGCGGCGCGGGGTGATGACGGTGGAGGTGGGCCTCGATGTCGCCGACGCCGGCCTGCACGCCAGGGCCGCCCAGTCGACGCCGCTGCTGATCGCCGCCTACTCCGAGGTGGTGCGCACCTATGCCGCGGGCCTGCCGCCCGGCGCGCCGCCGAACCCCGACTACCTCGGCCTGCAGCTGCAGCGGCAGACCGACACCGCGCTTGGCCGGCCGGGCGCGCGGCTGCTGCTGGGGGCGATCCTGATCAACTGAGGCGGCGCGGCCACAGCCCCGTGGCGTTTCCGCCGCTCAGCTTGACGGCGCCCGGGCCACGCGCCTAGGAACGGGCCCTCGGCCACAGCTTCGAGTCGGAAAGGAGGGCCACCAAGATGCGAATTGCAATTCTGACTGCGCCCTCGCGGACGTGTGTAAACGCGCCCGCCGCGACCCTCCCCGCCGACCGCATCTGACTTCCGCTTAAAGTCACGTCCGGTCGGCCCTTCCAGGCCCCGACCCAAGGACGTCTTCCCCGTGTCTCCCCTGTCTTCGCTTGAGCTTTCCGCTCTCGCCGTCCGCCTCGTGACCGTCGACGGTCGCCGGGTGGACGATCCGCCGCCCGCCAGGCCTGTCACGCCCGCGCCGGGCCAGCGTGCGCCGGCCCACCACGTCTTCGCGGTGCTGCGCTCGGTCGTCGCCGAGCTGCGCGCCGCCGACCCGAACACGTCGCCCTCAAGGAGCGCGCCATGAGCCTCGCATTCGACGAAGATGACGACGAGACCCGCCCGCGGATCCTCACCAACCGCCAGATCCTCGGCTACATCGCCCGTCACTGGCTGCGCGAGCCGGTGCGCTTCACCGGCATCTGGCTGCTGATCGTCACCGCCGCGGCCTGCGACCTGACCATCCCCTGGGCCTCGCGCGGCCTGATCAGCGCCGTCAACGACCCCAGGCACGTCAGCGCGCTGGCCTGGACCGCCTGGGCGACGCTGTCGGTCATCTATGCGCTGCAGTACGCCAGCCGCTCCTCGACCTTCCGGATCATGAACGGCTTCTACAGCCGCATCATGGCGCGGATGGTCGGCGAGGGCTTCCAGCGGGTGCAGTCCTTCTCCACCGACTGGCACGCGTCGAACTTCGCCGGCGCCACGGTGCGGCGGGTGTCGCGGGCCATGTGGGGCTACGACTCGGCCTCCGACGCCCTGCTGCTGATGCTGTCGCCGACCCTGATCGTGATGGTCGGCCTGGTGGTCTCGTTCGGGCTGCGCTGGCCGCTCGAAGGGGCGTTCGTGGCCGCCGTGGTGACGCTTTTCGCCATCTACAACGTGACGCTGGCGGTCAAGTACATCCGCCCGGCCAACCTGGCCTCCAACGCCCTCGATTCGCGCATCGGCGGGGCGCTGGCCGACGCCATCGGCGCCAATCCGGTGGTGAAGAGCTTCGGCGCCGAGGCGCGTGAGGAAGCACGGTTCGACCGCACGGTGCAGGCCTGGCGCGTGGCGGCGAACAAGACCTGGGACCGCTTCAACCTGGTCGGGATCGGCCAGAACCTGTTCGTCTTCGCCCTGCAGGCGGGCGTGACCGGCCTGATGGTCTACGCCTGGAGCCACCACCACGCCGGGCCCGAGGACGTGGTCTTCGCCATCACCTCCTTCATCGTCATGGCCGGCTACATGCGCAACTTCAGCGACATCACCCGGATGCTGCAGAAGGGCCTCGACGACACCCAGGACGTGGCCTCCTACATGCTGACGCCGCCGCAGCTTGCCGACCCGCCGCACCCGACCGCGTTCCAGCCCGAGCTCGGCGAGATCGAGCTGCGCCGGGTCGGCTTCGGCTATCCGAACCAGTCCCGCCGGCTTTACGAGGACTTCTCCCTGACCATCCGCCCCGGCGAGCGGATCGCTTTGGTGGGTCCGACGGGGTCGGGGAAGTCGACGTTCGTGAAGCTGCTGCAGCGGCTCTACGACGTGCAAGGCGGGCGGATCCTGATCGACGGGCAGGACATCGCCCTGGTGAGGCAGGGGGAGCTGCGCCGCTCGATCGCGGTGGTGCCGCAGGACCCGGCGCTGTTCCACCGCTCGATCGCCGAGAACATCGGCTATGCGCGGCCCGACGCGACGCTGGAGGAGATCGCCCTGGCGGCCAGGCGCGCCCGGGCTCACGACTTCATCGCCGCGCTGCCCAAAGGCTACGACACCCTGGTCGGCGAGCGGGGGGTGAAGCTCTCGGGCGGCGAGCGGCAGCGGGTGGCGATCGCCAGA
>DASXEN010000043.1:0-1969 GCA_036490095.1 Caulobacteraceae bacterium | reverse complement strand
GGACCGCGAAGCGGTGGAGGGGGCGGCCGGTGCACGGCGCCAAGCCGCGCCCCCTCCACCACGCTGCGCGTGGTCCCCCTCCCCCGTTCCGCTCCGCTTCACGGGCGAGGATCACGCCCGATAGTCCTCCTTCTCGTACGGTCGGCCGTCGCGGTGCTGGAAGCCCCTGCCGCCGGCGGGGAAGATGAGGTCGATGTCGGGATAGTCGACGCCGCTCTCGCCGCGGCTGCGGGTGCCGATCTCCAGCATCACCGCCTCCCGGCCCGAGCGGTTCTGCAGGTGGTGGCCATTGCCGTCGCCCGCCGTGAAGCCCGCGCTGTCGCCGGCGCGCAGCACCTCCTCGCCGTCGTCGGTGACCAGCACGACCTCGCCCTCGAGCACATAGACCAGCTCGTCCTCGGCGGTGTGCCAGTGCCGCTGGCTGGACCAGGCGCCGGCGGGCAGGCGCAGCAGGTTCACCCCGAACTGGGTCAGTCCCGCCGCATCGCCCAGCCGCCAGCGTTCGCGCGGCGCACAGGGCTCGTCGTAGGGCATGGGATAGCGGGCGCCCTTGGCGTGGGGCGCGCTCGCGATGTCGATCTTCCTGGCCATGGCTCCTCCTGATCCCCGCAATCGGGCATGATCGGCGCGTGAGCCTATCCTTCGCCCAGCTGTTCAAGCCGCGCCAGCGCCTCGGCGAGCCCGACGTGCATCCCGCCATCGTGGCGGAGGCGGAAAAGCTGCTGCGCGACGGCGCCGCGCGCCAACGCCTGGCCGACCATGACGCCGTCACCGCCCGGGGCAGCGCCGCCGAGCGGCTGGCGTTCCTGGCGCTGAGCCGGGAGCTGTCGCCCGGGAGCTTGGCCGCGCGCCGGCGCCTGTTGGACGCCCTGCCCGCCGATCTGTCGCCGCTCGATGGCCTCGTCGTGGAGCGCGCGGCGGGGGTGCTGGTCACCGGCCAACCGGCGTGGGCGCCGGTCGCGGAGGCTGTGGAAGAGGCCCGCGCCTGCTTCGCCGACGCCCGTCGCTCGGGCGGCGACAATCCCGGCAAGCTGTTCATGACCACGGCCAAGCTGCCCCGGCCGCTGGACTCGAAGATCATGGCCCTGGCGCGCCATCCGGCGGTGCTGCGGCTGATCGGGCGCTATCTGGGCGGCCTGCCCATCCTCTACCGGATCAACCTGCTGGACTCGGCTAACGAAGAGCTCCAGCCGGACTCTTCGCAGTTCTTCCACGTCGATCCTGAGGATTTCCGACAGCTGAAGATCTTCCTTTTGGTCGAGGACGTGGATGCCGACTCCGGGCCGCTGCATCTGCTGCGCGCCGACGCCAGCGACGCCGTGCGCGTGGCGCGCGCCCATCGCCACGGCCGGGTCCCCGACGAGGAGGTGCTGAACACCGCGCCGCCAAACGCGCTGGTCGCCTGCACCGGCCCCTCCGGGACCCTGGCCATCGGCGACACCTCGCGCTGCTTCCATTTCGGCAGCCGCCCGGGCTCGCGCCGCCGGCACGTGGTGATGATCCAGTACCTGACCGCCTTCGCCTCGCTTTTCCCCCTGGACGCCCAGGCCTGCAGCTCCAAATACGCCGCCGCCCTGCGCCAACGCGCCGAAGCCGCCGGCGCGTACGTCCCCGACCTCGACGCCCACCTCTTCGGCCTGAAGCGCTAGCTGCGCGGCGCGGAGGCGCCGCAGAAATTCACCACGAAGGACACCAAGGACACGAAGGGGCCGAGTCGAAAGCGGCCGCATCGAGAGCAAAGGTTTGCAGAGCGCTTCGCGCTCGCTGGGCCCGCTTGGTGTCCTCCGTGCCCTTGGTGGTTCAATTCCACGAGGCCGAAGGTCCAGGCTACGCCGCGGCGCGGCCGCCGTCTTGGCCGTGGTGGCCGTAGACCAGGTGATAGCGCTCCCAGAACCAGTCGAAGTCGCGGGCGGCCTTGCGGCTCCAGAAGCCGAAGGTCTTGGTCTCGCTCCTGCCATTGCGCCGCGTG
>DASXEN010000008.1:0-34495 GCA_036490095.1 Caulobacteraceae bacterium | reverse complement strand
GGTGCGGCTGCTGCGCGGCGAGGAGGTCAGCCACGAGAGCGACTGGTTCAAGCTCAACCGGGCGCGGCTGCAGATGACCCCCTATTCGCGCCCCAGCGTCGAGATCGCGGTGGCGAGCCAGGTCTCGCCGACCGGCGCCCGCGCCGCGGGCCGCCATGGCCTCGGCCTGCTCTCGCTCGGCGCCACCTCCGACGGCGGCTTCAACGCGCTGGCCTCCAACTGGGCCATCGCCGAGGAGCTGGCGCGCGACAACGGCCAGACCATGGACCGCTCGGCCTGGCGTCTGGTCGGCCCCATGCACATCGCCGAGACCCGCGAGAAGGCGATGGCCGACGTGCGCTTCGGCCTGGAGAAGTGGATCTACTACTTCCGCGAGATCGCCAACCTGCCGATCGTGCCCGACACCGAGGGCGACCCGGTCGAGGCCTTCCTGAAGCTGCCGATGGCCGTGGTCGGCACGCCGGAGGACGCCGCCGCCAAGATCCAGGCGCTGGTCGACCAGTCCGGCGGCTTCGGCTGCTTCCTGTTCATGGCCCACAACTGGGCGACCTTCGAGGCCACCAAGGCCTCCTACGAGCTGTTCGCCCGCTACGTCGCCCCGCAGTTCCAGGACCTGAACGTCGGCCGCGCCGCCTCGATGCAGTGGGTGAAGGAGAGCAAGGACGACTTCACCGCGCAGGCCCGCATGGCCGTCGGCGCGCGCATCATGCAGCACGCCCAGGAGAAGGGCGCCGACAACATCAACCCGATGATCGCCCAGATGATGGGGCTGGGGAAAAAGGAAGAGGCGGCGGAGTGATCTTGCGTGGTTCGAGACGCCCCTTCGGGGCTCCTCACCATGACGAAGTTTGCAAGGATCGCTACACCACTCACGTCATCCTGAGGAGCCCGCGAAGCGGGCGTCTCGAAGGACGCACCGCCTCTCAGGAGCAGTGAAGATGCGCGCAGTCATCCGCCGTCACGGCAAGCTGGTGGTCGACGAGATGGCGGCGCCGACGGCGCAGCCCGGGCAGCTGCTGGCCAAGAGCCTCGTCTGCGGCATCTGCGGCTCTGACCTGCACGCCCTCGACCACTACGACCACATGATCGACATGGCCCAGCGCCTCGGCGGCTTCGGCGGCATGCGCAAGGGCGAGGACACGGTGTTCGGCCACGAATTCTGCTGCGAGGTGCTGGAGAGCGCCGGCGACTTCAAGGCCGGCGACGTGGTGGTCTCGCTGCCGGTGCTCATGAGCCCGACCGGCGGGGCCTCGATCGGCTATTCCAGCGACGTGCCGGGCGCGTTCGCCCAGACGCTGCTGCTCTCCGAGGCGCTGACCCTCCCGGTGACCAACGGCCTCTCGCCGGAGCACGCCGCGCTGACCGAGCCGCTGTCCGTGGGCGAGCACGCCGTGGCGATGGGCGATCCGCAAGGCGACCATGTCTTCATGGTGGTCGGCTGCGGGCCGGTGGGGCTGGCGGTGATCGCTTCGCTGAAGGCGCGCGGACTCGGCCCCGTGGTCGCCGCCGACTACTCGCCCGAGCGCCGCGCCATGGCCGAGCGGATGGGCGCCGACACCATCGTCGATCCCGCCGAGGTCTCGCCGCACGCCTCCTGGAAGCAGCTGGGCGTGCCCGGCACGCGCGCCGAGGCGATGATGGCCGCGGCCATGGGCGGCGTGGTAAAGCGGCCGCTGATCTTCGAGTGCGTCGGCCTGCCGGGCATGGTGCAGTCGCTGGCCGAGGCCGCGCCGCCGGGCGCCCGCATCGTCGTCGCCGGCGTCTGCATGGAGAGCGACCGCATCGAGCCGCTGCTCTTCATCACCAAGGAGATCGAGCTGCGCTTCGTGCTCGGCTACTCCCAGGCCGAGTTCGCCAGGTCGCTGCAGAACCTCGCCGAAGGCCGCACCCGCTACCACGAGATCATCACCGGCGTGGTCGGCCTCGACGACACCCCCGACGCCTTCGTCCGCCTGCAGACCGACAAGAGCCAGATCAAGATCCTGGTGGCGCCGGGGCGGTAGGGCGGCTCTCTTCCCCCAAGGGGGAAGCGACTCGCCGCCAGGCGAGCGGACGGGGGTCTCCGGCGCCAGTCACCGACCGCCGCAGACCCCTTCGGCCCTTCGGGCCACTTCCCCCTTGGGGGAAGAGAAGCGTGCGACGCCCTCAGCGCACCAAATTCCCCAGATCCACCCCGTACGCCGCCGCATTGCGCTCCATATAGGCCCGCCGGGGCGCCACCTCTCGCCCGCTCACCGTGTCGCCGACGATGTCGAGGAAGGTGGCCCAGCCCATGGCGTTCTGGGCCTCGAAGCGTTCCAGCACCGGCAGGTGGGTGAGGGTCAGCGCCACCGCCTCGCCGGCTTCGGCCAGCTCCAGCGTCAGGTAGGACTCCGGATAGGCCGAGACCAGCTCGCCCGGCGCGAACACGTTCCAGGTGTGGGCGAACTTCACGTGCGGGCGCCACTGGGTGACGACGCCGCGCACCTGGCCGCCGTTCAGTGTCACCGCCCCGCCCTCGCGCCGCTCGACGACGCTGCCGGCGTCGTACCAGCCGGGCAGCCGCGCCGGCTCGGTGAGGTGGGCCCAGACCCGCTGGATCGGGCCGGGCAGCCGGCGCTGGAAGCGCACGCCGGGCACGCGGATCGTCTCGCCCTTGTCGGCCATGGTCAATCTCCTGTCCCCAGCTCCGCCGCCAGGCCGTCCAGGCGGGTCGCCCAATAGCGCTTGATCCCCTCCGCCCAGCCGGCGACCGCCTCGATCCCTTCCGGGTCGATCTCGTAGATGCGCCGCTGCGCCTCGGAGCGCACGCGCACCAGCCGCGCCGCCTTCAGCGCCTTCAGGTGCTGGGAGATCGCCGGCGCCGAGATCGGGAACCGCGCGGCGATCTCGCCCGACGACAGCGGCCCGGCCGCCAGCGCCTCGACGATGCGGCGGCGGGTCGGATCGGCCAGGGCGGCGAAGGATTCCACGCCGCCAGAATGTGGGCGGCGCTTAATTAAGTCAAGGCTTCAGGAATCCCGCGGCGGCCGGTAGCGCATCAGGCCCTCCTGCGCCGTCGAGGCCACCAGGATGCCGTCCTGGCTATAGATCTCGCCGAGATTGAAGCCGCGCGAGCCCGACGCCGACGGGCTCTTCTGCGCATAGAGATGCCAGTCGTTGAAGTTGGTCGGGCGATGGAACCAGATGGCGTGGTCGATGCTGGCGGTCTGCAGGCCGGAGGTCTGCCAGCTCATCCCGTGCGGCCGCATCGAGGTGGAGAGAAAGCTCATGTCGGAGGCGTAGGCCAGCACCGCCTGGTTGAACACCTGGTCGTCGCCGATCGGCTGGCTGGCGCGCATCCAGACGTTCTGGAACGGCGGCGCGGGCTTGGCGGCCATGAAGCGCTGCGGATCGACCGGGCGCATGTCGATCGGGCGCGGCCGCTCGGCCATCTGCCGCATCAGCGGCGGCAGGCTGGCCATCAGGCCGCGGCGCAGGTCCTGCTCGTCGGCCAGTTCCTCCGGCGTCGGCGCCTCGGGCATCGGGTCCTGGTGCTCCAGGCCGGCCTCGGGATGCTGGAAGGAGCCGGCGAGGTTGAAGATCTGCTCGCCGTGCTGGATCGCCGTGACCCGGCGCGAAGTGAAGGAGCGGCCGTCGCGGGCGCGGTCGACCTCGTAGAGGATCGGGATCGAGGGGTCGCCGGGCCTGAGGAAGTAGCAGTGGATCGAGTGGCAGATGCTGGCCTCCACCGTGCGGTAGGCGGCCAGCAGCGCCTGGGCGATCACCAGGCCGCCGAAGATGCGCGGACCCTGGTCCTTCGGCGCGTGGCCGCGGAACAGGTTCACCTCGATCGGCTCCAGCGTCAGGGTGTCGATCAGGTTTTCCGGCTTGGCCATCGGCTCGCCCTCGCTCAGCAGAGGCGCGCCTTAGCGCCGCGCCCGGACGCGAACAAGCCGCCGCGGCTCAGCAGGGGTAGTAGACGCGCCTGACCTCGTAGCCGCCGAAGTAGTCGTCCCAGCTATAGCGGCGCTCGACGCAGGTCTGGGTCTGGAAGCTGGCCGGGACCAGCGCCGGCGGCGGGCCGGCGCCGTCCAGCACCGCCTCGGCGGCCGCTGGCGGGCCGTAGTCGTAGGGCCCGTAGTCCTGGCCGAGGCCCACGTAGTAGCCGGGACCCCACGGGCCCCAGTAGGGCGACAAGCCGTCCGGCGCCCAGGCCGCGTCCCAGTAGGGATCGTAGTAGGGACCCCAGTAGCCGGGCCCCCAGTAGCCGGCGTCCCAGTAGCCGGGACCCCAATAGGGGTCGGCGTAGCCCCAGCCCGGCGCCCAGTCAGGGTCCCAGGCGTAGGGGTCGAACAGCGCCGCGCCGAGCGCGAAGCCGGCCAGGCCGGCGCCGAAGCCCCAGCCGCCGAAGCCGCCGCGTCCGCCGAAGCCGCGTCCGCCGAAATCGCGGCCGCCAAAGCCGCGTCCGGCAAAGCCGCCTGCAGCGAAGCCGCCGCGTCCCGCAGCGCCGCTCCGCCCAAAACCGCCGCGCATGCCGCCGCCGGCGAACGCCGCTCTCGCCGTCCGGCCGCCGGCGCCCCGCATCGCTGCGAAACGCGCGCCGCGGCCGCCGCCGGCCAGCGCCGCCGCGCGGGCGCCGCCCGCCGCGAACCGGCCGCCGCGTCCGCCCCGCATACCGTGGGTCGCGAGGCCCCGCGCCGCAAAGCCGCGGCCCGCAACCCCCCGCCCGGCAAAGCCGCGACCGGCAAAGCCGCGACCGGCAAAACCGCCCGCACGACCGCCGGCGCGGCCGCCGCGGGCGAACGCCGGTCCAGCGCGTCCGGCGTGGAACCCACCGCCGCCGAAGGCCCGGCCGCCGTGGAAGCCGCCACCGCGAGCCGCCGCCGCGAAGCCGCCGCGCGCGCGCCCAGCGCCGCGGAAGCCGCCGCCTCCGCCATGGAAACCGCCGCCGCCGCGGGCCGCCGCGGCGAAACCACCGCCGCGGAACCCGCCGCCGCCGTGGAAACCTCCGCCCCCACCGCCACGGAAGCCGCCGCCTCGGGCCGCGCCGCCGCCGCGGCCACCCCCGCCGCCGTGGAAACCACCCCCGCCGCCGTGAGGCGCGCCGCCGCCGCCATGCGGCGCGGCGCTGGCCGGCGCGCCGATCGCGCTGATCGACGCCCAGCCCATCAGGACGGCAAGCCCGGTGCGGATTGTCTTGCGCATCGAAGTCGAACCTTGCTGCGCCCTCGTCGACACCGGAACGTGCGTCGCGCGGCAAGGCTCCCGCATCCGTGAGGGCCTTTGTGCGTTAAGCGAGCAGCGTCCTGGCGCGCCGTCGCCAGGATGCCGTCCGTACGCGCCCGGAATAAGGCGCATGCCCAGGAGGCCGAGGCTCATGAACATCCGCATCGCCCATGTCGGCGCCGCCCGTCTTGGTATGGGAGCCGCGATGGCGGGACTGGCCGCGCTGGCCGCCTGCAACCAGTCGGGCGGCGGCACCTCCGCCGACACCCACCTGGCGCTGACCGGCGCCAAGTATTGCACGCCGTTCCCGCAGGCGAGCGCCAGCAACAGCGCCGCGGGGCTGAGCCAGGCGCCCGACCCGGCGACCGCGTTCGACGACTGCGTGCACCGCTGGGCCTATGCCCTGGCCCCCGCCCGCGACCCGGCCGACGTGGTCGCCCAGGCCTCGGTCGACGCCTGCGGCACGGCGCTGAACAACTGGACCCAGCAGGCGCAGAGCCAGGCGCCGCAGACCAGCTCGCGCAGCGACCAGAGCCAGCAGAACGGCGCCATGGCGCAGCAGATGCGCGGCGCCGAGGCGCGCGCCCTCTTCTACGTGGTGCAGGCCAGGGCCGCCGGCTGCGCCCCGCCGGCCGCCAACACCCTCAGCGCCGCCCCGCCGCCGAGCTAATCCACCCAGTCCAGCGTCCGGGCGACCGCCTTCTTCCATTGGCGGTACTCGGCTTCGCGCCTCGCCGCCGCCATCGCCGGCGTCCACTCAGCGTCCTTGCGCCACTGGGCCCGCAGCGTCGCGACGTCCGGCCAGAAGCCGACCGCCAGGCCCGCGGCGTAGGCGGCGCCCAGCGCGGTGGTCTCGGTGACTGCCGGGCGCACCACCGGAACGTCCAGCACGTCGGCCTGGAACTGCATCAGGAGGGCGTTGGCGGTCATGCCGCCGTCGACCTTCAGCGCGGTGAGCGGCGCGCCCCCTTCCGAGGTCATGGCGTCGGCGGCCATGGCGTCGACCACCTCGCGGGTCTGCCAGGCCACGGCTTCCAAGACCGCCCGGGCGATATGCCCCTTGGTCACGTAGCCGGTGAGCCCGGCGATGACGCCGCGGGCGTCGGAGCGCCAATGCGGGGCGAAGAGGCCGGCGAAGGCGGGCACGAAGTAGCAGCCGCCGTTGTCCTCGACGGTGCGGGCCAGCGCCTCGATCTCGGGCGCCGATTGGATCAGGCCGAGGTTGTCGCGCACCCACTGCACCAGCGAGCCGCTGACCGCGATCGAGCCCTCCAAGGCATAGACCGGCTTCGCGCCGGCGACTTGGTAGCCGACCGTGGTGAGCAGGCCGTTGGCCGAGGCGACCGGCCGCTCGCCGGTGTTGACCAGCAGGAAGCTGCCGGTGCCGTAGGTGCACTTGCCCTCGCCTGGCTCGAAGCAGGTCTGGCCGAACAGCGCCGCCTGCTGGTCGCCGAGCGCCGAGGCCACCGGCACGCCCTCCAGCGCCCCGCGCGCCGGCCCGTAGACCTCCGACGACGGCCGGATCTGCGGCAACATCGCCCTCGGCACGCCGATGGCGTCGAGCAGTGCGTCGTCCCAGTCCAGCGTCGCCAGGTTCATCAGCATGCTGCGCGAGGCGTTGGTCACGTCGGTGACGTGGCGGCCGGTGAGGCGCCAGATCAGCCAGCAGTCCATGGTGCCGAACAGCAGCTCGCCGCGCTCGGCCGCCGCCCGCGCGCCGGGCGTGGCATCGAGCAGCCAGCGGATCTTCGGGCCGGAGAAGTAGGTGGCCAGCGGCAGGCCGCAGGCGGCGCGGAAGCGGTCCTGCCCCGCCGCGCCGCCGAGCTCGGCCACCAGCCGGTCGGTGCGGGTGTCCTGCCAGACGACGGCGTTGGCGATGGGGCGGCCGGTGGCCTTCTCCCAGACCACGGTGGTCTCGCGCTGGTTGGTGATGCCGACCGCGGCGACGTCGCCCCTGCCTGCCCCGGCCTTGGCCAGCGCCCCGGCGACCACCGCCTCGACGTTGGCCCAGATCTCCAGCGGATCGTGCTCGACCCAGCCGGGGCGCGGGAAGATCTGCCGGTGCTCCATCTGCGCCACTGCGGCGACCGCCCCGTCCGCGTCGAACAGCATGCAGCGCGAGGAGGTGGTGCCCTGGTCGATGGCGGCGATGAAGCGTGCGGTCATGCCGGCGAGCGGACCATAGGCAGCCCCGGCGAGGCAAGAGCCGCCGGCGGCGATTGTAGGCGCCGGCGCCCAGGACTATGGTTCCCGCAACGCCCGAACGGCGCCCGTCAGAGGCCCGCAGCGTTCAGGAGGAACGGACCCATGAGCCTTGCCCACGAAGCCGCCGACCTGGTCGGCCCCTTGAGAATCCCGCGCAACACGGCCTCCGGGTCGCACGGCTCGATCCACGACGACGCCACCGCCTCGAAGCTCGGCTTCCGCGGCGGCACGGTGGCCGGGTCGCTGCACATGGACCAGTTCGCCCCGCTGGTCGCCCAGCTCTACGGCGACGACTGGTGGAAGCACGGCAACATGTCGTTCTACTTCCGCCAGGCGACGGTGGACCAGGAGCCGGTGCGCGCCTTCGCCCATCCCGGCGAGCCGCATGCGCGGCTCTGGATGCAGAACGAGGCCGGCGCGCTGATCGCCGAGGGCACCGCCAGCTGCCAGGGCCACGACGAAGGCACGGCGGTCGAGAACCTGATGAACGGCCTGGCGCACTCCGACCCGGCCGGCCTGCGCATCCTGAAGAACCTCAAGGTCGGCGACGAGGTGACCGGCCTGGAGGTCGCCGTGTCCCGCGAGGCGGTCGAGCGGCGGATGGAGACCATCACCGAGCACCTGCCGATCTACGACGGCGAGACGGGCGTCCTGCCGCCGTCGATGACCGTGCATCTGTTCCGCGGCAGCGCCCAGGAGAAGCTCTACAAGACCGACGGTCCCGCGGTGGGCCTCTTCGGCGCCATCGAGCTGCAGTCGATCGCCGGGCCGGTGCGGGCCGGGACGCCCTACAAGGTCCGCGCCAAGGTGCTGGCGCTGAGCGAAAGCCCGAAGACCGAGAACGTCTGGTACCGCGCCTGGGCGGCCGACCCCGCGACCGGCGAGGACGTCACCTCGATGCTGATGTACCTGCGCTACATGAAGGGCTCGTCGAAGCACTACGCGACCTGACGGGAGACGCGGGACCGGGGCGATGCCGGAGCCACGCGGCCGGCTGGGCGGCGTCGCGGTGCTCGGCTTCCGGCCGCACACCTACTGGACGGCGGCGGTCGCCCTGGTCGGCCCGCCCGACGCGCCGCACGTGGTCGAGCGGCGGCGGATCGATTTCGCCGCCGGCGACGAGCGCAGCGTCTACCACCAGGCCGAGGAGCTGGGCGGCGACGAAGCCGCGGCCGAGGCGCTGATCGCCCGCGTCTGGACCGCCGTGCTGGCCAACGCCACCCGCGGCGTCGGCGACCTGGCGCGGGACCTCGCGGCCCGCGGCTTCACGCTGGGCGTGGCGGTGGCGCCGATCGGCCGCGGCAAGCAGCCGGACCGCCTCGCCGACGTGCTGAAGTCCCACAGCCACATCCACGCCGCCGAGGGCGACTTCTACCGCGCCGTGGTGGCCCAGGCCTGCGCCGACGTGGGGCTGGAGGTGCGCCGCGCCGTCGAGCGCGACCTCGCGGCCCTTGTCTGCCGGCGCTTCCAGCTCGACGCCCTGGCCGTCGACACCTACCTGAGCCTGCTGCGCACCGCCCTCGGCCCGCCCTGGACCGAGGACCAGAAGCTGGCGACGCTGGCCGCGTGGAGCGGGATGGAGGAGGCGGGTTGAGGTATCGCTTGCGGGGAAAGGTCGAGCGGACGCGCAGCGTCCGACCGGGTGAGGGGTCTCGGCGCGCAGCGGCGAGCGCGCGGGCAGCGCGGATGTCAGCCCCGACGCCTGGCGGCGCCGACCTTGCCACGCGGCAAGGTCCCCTCACCCGACCGAGCGCTTGCGGCGCCCGGCCGACCCCTCGCCACTCTGCGGTGGGGAGAGGGATAGCAGCTCGAACCAGGCCCTGAGCCGCGCCGCCACATAGTCCGAGAGCCGCCCTTCGCGCTCGATGCCCCACTGCACGAGCACGCCCTGCCACTGCGCCTCCACCAGCCGCGCCGCCTCGGCCGCGGCGATCGGCAGTGGCGGCAGGCGGGCGGCGACGGCGGCGCGCAGGGCGGTGAAGCGCTCGCGGGCGAGGCGGTTGAGGGCCGGGTCGCGCATGTCCTGGCGCAGCCACAGCAGTTGGTCGGCGAAGCGGTCGGCGTCGGTGTCCGGGCCGTCGAACATGGCCGCGAAGATGGCGATCACCGCTTCCGCGCCCTGCCCGGCCGGCGCCGCGCTGAGGAAATCCTCGAAGGCGCGGTTGTCGCGGGCGATGGCGGCGACGGTGAGGCCGTGCTTGTCGCCGAAACGCTGCACCAGCGTGGCCGGCGCGATTCCCGTAGCACGGGCGACGTCGGCCAGGGTGAACGACGGGCCTTCGGCGAACATCACCTTCGCCGCCGCCTCCAGCACCGCCTCGTCGCTGATGGTCTTCCGCCGGGCCATGGCTTGAATATAAATGATCGTTCATTTATGAGACGTGACCACGCCGGATCGCACGACGGAGGGGCCGATGCAACCGCTCGGGGCAGGACCGCTTGAGGGACAGGTGGCGCTGGTCGCCGGCGCGACGCGTGGCGCCGGACGCGGCATCGCCCAGGAGTTGGCGGCGGCAGGCGCCAAGGTTTACTGCACTGGCCGCAGCACCCGCGACCAGCCCGCCACGTCCGGCCGGCCCGAGACCATCGAGGAGACCGCCGAGCTGATCGCCGCGGCCGGCGGCCAGGCGGTCGCAGTGCGCGTCGACCACACTGTCGAAGCCGAGGTCGAGGCGCTGGCGGGGCGGTTTCAGGCCGACGAGGGCCGGCTCGACATCCTGGTCAACGACATCTGGGGCGGCGACGAGCTGGTCGCCTGGGGCGCGCCGTTCTGGACCCAGGACATGGCCGCCGTGCGCACGCTCGTCGACCGCGCGGTGCTCAGCCACTGGATCACCGCCCGCTACCTGGCGCCGACGATGGTAGCGGCGAACCGCGGGCTCATCGTCGAGGTGACCGACGGCGAAAACGCCGGCTATCGCGGCAACCTGCTCTACGACTTCCTCAAGATCTCGGCGATCCGGCTGGCCTACGCCATGGCCTGGGACCTGGCGCGCACCGGCGTCACCGCGCTGGCGGTCTCGCCGGGCTTCCTGCGCTCGGAGGCGATGCTGGAGCGCTTCGGCGTCGCCGAAGCCAATTGGCGGGACGCGGCCGCAAGCCACCCGGACTTCGCCTTCTCGGAGACGCCCCGCTACCTCGGACGCGCCGTCGCCGCCCTGGCCGCCGACCCAGATGTCCGGCGCAAGGCCGGCGCAAGCTTCTTCGTCGGCGACCTGGCGGACGAATACGGCTTCACCGATCTCGATGGAACGCGGCCGCACTTCAGCCGCGACTACTTCGCCGCGGCCGTGGCGCCGGAGATGGCGGGCGAGGGCAAGCTGAGCGGCCAGGCCCAGCAATACGCCGCCTCGCTCTACATGAGCCGCCACCTGAGCCGGGTCCACGCCGACCAAGCCCGCGCGCTCCTGGGCCGGCTCGGTTGGCGCGGGCTCGGGCAGGGTCTCCAGCCCGTCAGCTAGCGGCGCCGGCGCAGCTCGGGCATCTTCGCCCGATGCAACTGCCGTCGCAGACCCTCGTCGGCCGCCACGTCCGGCTGGAACCGCTCGCGGAGACGCGCAAGGAGGGGCTGCGCGCCGCCTGTGCGGCCGACCAGGACATCTGGGAGATCTATCCCTGGTCGATGCTGGGCGAGCATTTCGATACCTGGTGGACGCGGACGCTGGCGCCGGACAGCGGCTGGAACCTGTTCGCCGCCATTCTCGGCGGCGAGGTGGCCGGCGTCACCGGCTTTCCGCCGGAGCGGGCCGCCGGCGTGGTGCTCTTCGGCGGCACCTATTTTCGGCCCGACGCGCGCGGCGGGCCGACGAACCCGGAATCCAAGCGGCTGCTGCTGGCGCACGCCTTCGAGGCCGGCGCCCGGCGCGTGGTCTTCAACGTCGATCCGCTCAACGCCCGCTCGCGGGCGGCGATGAACAAGATCGGCGCGGTCGAGGAAGGCATCGCCCGCCAGGCCAGCGTCACCTGGACCGGCCGCGTGCGCGACCTGGTGGTGTTCTCGATCCTCGCCGACGAGTGGCCGGCGGTGCGAGACCGGCTGGACGTGCGGATCGCCGCGTTCGGCTGAGCGCTACGGCAGCCCGGCGTGGCCCACGTCGACCCGGGCCGTCAGGATGGCGCCCTTGCGCGGCGGTTGGCCGGGCTCGGCCCAGGCGGCGGTGAGCATGAAGAGGGTGCGGCCGTCGTCGCCGCCCAGCATGCAGGCGAAGCACGGCAGGGCGGTGTCGATCACCTCCAGCACCTCCCCGCCCTCGGCCACCCGCACGCACTCCGGCGCGGCCGGGTTGGCGAGCCAGACCGCACCCTCCGCGTCGAGGCAGATGCCGTCCGGCAGCCGCTCGCCGAGCGGCGCCCAGACGCGGCGGCCCAAGAGCGCGCCGCCGGCCCCGATGTCGAACGCCGTCAGCCGCCGCCCCAGCGTCTCAGCGACGATCAGGGTGCGCCCGTCGGGCGTGACCACCGAGCCGTTGGGGAAGTGCATGTCGCCGTCGGCCAGCGCCGCCGTCCCGTCCGGCTGCACGCAGACCAGCTTGGCGGCTGGGTGGTCGGCGACCAGGCTGGGCAGGCCGCGCGCCTCCATCTCGCCGTTGAAGTCGAAGCCGAACTCGCCAGCGTAGGCGCGGCCCGCGGCGTCGACCACCATGTCGTTCCACAGCCAGGTGGAGAAGCCGGCGAGGTCGGCGTGCACGCTGACGCGCCCGTCCGCGCCGACGCGGCGGATCTGGCGGGTCTCCATCGACACGAAGATCAGGTCGCCGCCCGGCAGCCAGCCCATGCCGGAGGGGCGGCTGTCGCCGACCGCCAGCTCGGTGCGCAGGTCGCCGGCCGGCCCGACCGAGCGGATCGCCAGCTCGGCCCAGTCGCCGAACCACAGCCGCCCGTCATGCCAGCGCGGTCCCTCGCCGAACCAGATGTCGTCGGTGAGCACCTGCGTCGTGCGGGGCATCGGCGTCAGCGCCTCATTTCGGTGGCCACAGGATCGCGCCGAGCAGCCGCCCGAGGTCCATGCGGGTCCAGATGTCCGCCGCGGCGAAGCTGGCGCGCGCCTGCATCGCCGCCCAGTAGCGGGCCAGCGCCGGCCGCCGCGCGACCTCGGCCCCGAGGCCGGCGAATTCCATGCGGCCCAGGAACACCGTCCAGACCGCGTCGGCGACGCCGTAGCCGGCCGCGACGATCGTCTGGCGCCTGTCGGCGAAGTTGGCCTCCAGCCGGTCCAGGAAGCCGATCGCCTGCGCCCGGCGCGCCAGCGACAGCGCCTGCACCTGCTGCGGGTCGAAGGTGCGAACCCGCCCGGCGAACACCTCGGCGCGCGCCCTGTAGAGCGGCGCGAGATCCGGGTTGGCGGGCGCCAGGGCCAGCAGCCGCCGGTGCGATCTGGCGAGCACCTTGGGGATCATCAGCCGCGCCACCGGGTTGCGGGCCAAGAGGCCGCCGAAGGTCAGCTCCTCGATCGGGTAGCCATAGTGCAGGTCGAGCCAGCCGCGGGTCTCGGCGTCCAGCGCCACGTCGGGCAGGCCAAAGGCGAACTCGGCGATGGCGCGGCTCTGGTCCAGCGCCTGGCCGGGCCGCACCAGCGTCGGCACCGTCATGTTCGGATTGAGCCGCGCGTAGGCGGGCTGCTGCTGGCTCGCCCGCAGATGGATGTCCATGTAGACCGGCCGGTAGGCCAGCCCCGCCTCCGCCAGGCTGAGCCGGGCGATCATCGAGTAGTAGGACGACGGCGCGTGATAGAGCGTCAGCCCGTCCGTCGCCGCGTCCGCCTGCGTCATCGGCCTACCCCGGCGCCCCTTCGAACTCCCGCGCGCCGGCGATGGCGCACTCCCAGGGCAGGCGGTTGCGGGTGAAGATGGCGACGGCGGGCTTGAACAGCGATGGATCGTCCAGCGTGCCGCAGTAGATCGACATGGTGTCGTCCGGCGGACCCTCCAGGCCGCCGAGCACCGTGCTGCCGCACGCGGGGCAGAAGTGGCGGGTGGCCGGGCCGCCGCCCGCCGCCGTGACGGTGAAGGCGCGCAGCTCGCCGCTGACCTGCATTGCGCCGCGCAGCACCCCCATCACCGGCACGTAGCCGCTGCCGGAGCTGCGCTGGCAGTCGCGGCAATAGCAGACCGCGGTCCAGGCCGGCTCGGCGTCGGCTTCGTAGCGGACCGCGCCGCAGAGGCAGCCGCCGGAGATCATTGCGGGGTCCTCAGGCGGCGCTTGGAGAGGTGGTAGACCGGCGCGCCGTCCTCCACGCCGCCGCGGCCCTGCACATAGGTGCGCTGCCACTTCTCGGCGACGGCGGCGTCCTCGCGGGAAGCCAGGCGCTTGCCGAAGTCGGCGCGGCTGGCGCTCCACTGGTCGTAGGCGGCCTTCAGCTTCGGGTCGTCGGCGAGGTCGGCGATCTTCGGCTGCACCTGGTCGATCAGCCCGTGCGGCGCGAGGGTGACGAAGCAGAACGGCTCGCCCGCCTCGAAGCGCACCACGCCGGGCCGGGTGAAGCGCCAGTTCATGGTGAAGGGGAACGGCAGCCAGTCGGTCTCCACCAGCCCGTCGAGCGGCACGATGCCGTCCTTGACGCCGTTCGGCGCGCCGCGGGCCCAGACCGCCCAGCCGGGCGAGGTCTTGAACAGCCAGCCGGTGTGGAAGGTGATGACCCCATGGCCGAAGTGCGAGGTGCACAGGTGCTGCACGCGCGGGTCGCTGGAGCGGAACTGCACCGCGTCGTTGGCGTCGCCGCCGTACCAGGCCGCTTCGAAGGCGAACGGCAGCACCAGCTCCCAGCCGCTGGAGTTGGCGATCGAGAGCGGGATGCAGCGGTAGGCGTAGCGCTCGCTGGTCATGTCCATCCAGCTGCGGTCGGGCCGCGCCGGGATCAGCTCCGGCGAGGTCGGCCAGAGGCGATAGCAGGTCAGCTCCGGCGCCCCGATCTCCAGGGCGGGGGCCTCGGCCTTGGCGGGCCTGGTCCGGGCGCTCATGCTGGTTCCCTCCTCGTCGCGTCGCCCTATCTAGCGGCGTCCGCGACCAGCGGAAACACGAGTTGATGCGCCGGCGACGCCATCGGGCCGCGTCAAGACTTCGTCAGGGCCTTGGCCGGACAATCAGTGCGCACCTTGCGATTTGCGCGATGACCGACACCCCTGAGCCGCCGAACGACATCGACAACGCGCTGCCGGGCGTGGCGCGGCTCGTCAGCGCCGACGCGCGCCAGGCGCTGGAGCGGATCCGCGCCTCGCCGATGCTGGGCGAAGGCAAGGTCTGCCTGCTCGGCCTCGACGCCATCCAGGAGCGGCTGGGGCCCAAGTGGGCGATGCGGCGCGACATGGTCTACGAGCACGTGCACAGCACCCTGCGCAAGCAGCTGGGTCCGCACGGCTTCTTCCTGCGCATCTCCGAGACCGACTTCCTGGTGGCGCAGCCCGGCGTCGGCCGGCTGGCCGGCCAGGCCTACTGCCTCAACTGCCTGCGCGAGGTGCTGACCTTCTTCCTCGGCGAGGCGCTGGTCAGCGACATCGTCGTGCACGAGGTGACCGAGATCGGCGACGGCCAACTGGGCGCGCGGCGGCTGGACGCGCTGGCCGTGGAGGCCGAGGCGGCGCAGATCGCCCCGCCGCCGCCGCCATTGCCGCCGCAGCCTTCGCCGGACCTGGGCGCGGGCGCGGCGCGGCCGAAGGTCGGCGGCGTGCTCGCCTCGCCGGACCGCTGGTCGCCGTTCACCGCCCACGACGGGCGGCGCATGCGCGTCTCCTCGCAGCTGGAGCCGGTGTTCCAGCTGAAGACCTACGGCCGCATCGGCTACCGGATGACGCGGCGGGTGCTGCTGCCGCCGGGAGAGACCGAGCTGCCGGCGGCGGAGCTGCGCCAGCTGAGCCGCGCCGACATCGAGCGGGTCGACTTCGCGACGCTGGCGCGCGGCCTCAACCGGCTGGCGGAGGCGGCCGACAGCGAGCGCCAGCCCAGCCTGATCCTGCCGGTCTCGTTCGCCACCCTCGCCAACCACCGCGGCCGCGCCACGCTGATGGAGTTCTTCCGCGCCGCCCAGGCCAACGTGCAGCGCGGGCTGATCTGCGAGGTCTGCGACATCGAGGGCGTGCCGCCGGGCGCAATGCTGGCCACGGTCTCGCTGATCCGCCCCTTCTGTCTGTTCGTCATCGGCCACCTGAGCGCGCCGCCGACCTCGCCGCTCAGCGGATGGCAGGACGTGGGCCTGCAGGGCTTCTCGCTCGAATGCCCGCCGACCGCGCCGAGCGACGACGCCTTTGGCGCCTTCTGCCGCGCCGCGGTCGCGGCGACCCGGCCGGTCGCGCGATCGCTGCTGCTCTACGGCGTCGCCGGCCCCCGCCGCGCCGCCCTCGCCAGCCTGCACGGCGCCACCCACGCCAGCTTCGCCCCCGAGCCGGCGGCTCCCGCTGGCCGCACCGAGGCGGCGCTCCAGCCGGCCTGAGCGCCGCGAGGTCCGCGCCGCCGCCAAGGCCCGCGCAAACCTTTCCCACAATTCATGAACGGCCCGACATGGTCGTGCTAGCTCTGGCCCTCGGGACTTGAGGGTGGGTGCGACGCATATGATCGATCGACGCCGTCTGCTGACCTCGGCCGCTGCGGCCGGGGCGTTCGTGGCCGCGCCGCGGCTGGCTCTCGGCGCGGAGGCCGCCGGGCCGCCGGTGGCGGCGGTCAGGCCGGTCAGCGAGACCATCTTCGGCGTCACCGTCACCGATCCCTACCGGTGGATGGAGAACTCCAAGGACCCCGAGTGGATGCCCTACCTGATGGGGCAGAACGCCTACGCCCGCGGCGTGCTGGCCAAGATCCCCGGCCGCGAGGCGCTGGCGGCGAAGATCGGCGCCCTCTCCGGCAAGGTCGCGGCGGTCAACGGCGTGCAGCCGGCCGGCGGCCTGATCTTCGTCGAGATGCGCCCCGTCGGCGCCAACACCTTCAAGCTCTACGTCCGCGAAGGCGCGCACGGCGCCCCGCGGATGCTGTTCGACCCGGACGCGCTGGCCACCGCCGACACCCACTATTCGCTCGACTACTGGGTCGCCTCGCCGGACGGGCGCTACGTCGCCTACGCCTCCTCGCCGGCGGGCTCGGAGAACTCGGTGCTGCGGTTCATGGAGACCGCCACCGGCAAGAGCCTGCCCGAGGCCATCGACCGGGCGCAGTTCGGCGGCGTCTCCTGGCTGCCGGACGCCAGCGGCGTCTTCCTCACCCGGCTGAAGGAGGGGACCAAGCACGGCGACCCCGACCACTACCTCGACAGCGTCTGCTGGCTGCACCGGCTGAGGACCGACCCGGCGTCGGACGTGAAGGTGCTGACCAAGGGCATGGATCCAGTCGTGCCGATGGTCGACATCGATACCCCGGTCGTCAGCACCCAGGTGGGCTCGGCCGAGGCGATCGGCATTGTCCAGTCCGGGGTGCAGAACGAGGTGGAGCTTTACGCCTCGCCGGTGGCGGCGGCCGTCGCCGGCCATGCGGCCTGGACGCCGATCTGCCGGCGCGCCGATGGCGTCACCGGCGTCGCCCTGATGGGCGAGCGGCTCTTCCTGCTGACCCACAAGGATGCGCCGCGCTTCAAGCTGCTGGAGACCAGCCTCGCCCGTCCGAGCCTGGCCGACGCCAAGCTGGCCGTGGCCGAGGGCCCGGCGGTGATCAAGGGCCTCGCCACCGCCCGCGACGGCCTCTACGTGCAGCAGCTCGACGCCGGCCTCGGCCGCATCTCCCGCCTCGCGGCCGACGGCCAGCGGCATGAGGTGCAGCTGCCCTACCCCGGCGCGATCAACCTGATCGCCACCGACCCGGCCGCCGACGGCTGCTGGTTCACGCTGGAGAGCTGGGTGAAGCCGGCGGCGCTCTGCTACGCAGGCCCGGACGGGACGGTGAGCGTCACCGACATCGTGCCGCAGCCGGACATCGACGTCTCCCGCTACGAGAGCCGCGAGGTGAAGGTGACGGCGCGCGACGGCGTGGAGGTGCCGTTGTCGATCATCTACGCCAAGGGCGCGGCGAAGAACCCGCAGGCCCCGCTCTACCTCACCGCCTACGGCGCCTACGGCCTCGACATCGACCCCGGCTTCGCGCCGCGCTGGCTGCCGTGGGTCGACCTCGGCGGCGTCTATGCGGTGGCCCACGTGCGCGGCGGCGGCGAGCTCGGCGAAGGCTGGCACCAGGCCGGCCAGAAGCTGACCAAGCCCAACACCTGGCGCGACTGCATCGACTGCGCCGAGCACCTGATCAAGGAAGGCTGGACGACGAAGGCGCGGCTCGCCGTCGAGGGCACCTCGGCCGGCGGCATCATGGTCGGCCGGTTTCTCACCGAGCGGCCGGACCTGGCGGCCGTGGCGATCGTCCGCGTCGGCGATTCCAACGCGCTGCGCTTCGAGTTCATGGAGGCCGGCCCGGCCAACATCCCCGAGTTCGGCACCATCAAGGACCCGGACGGCTTCAAGGGCCTCGCCGAGATGGACGCGCTCAGCCACGTGAAGGACGGGACGAAGTACCCGGCGGTGATGCTGACCACCGGCGTCAACGACCCGCGCGTCGCGCCCTGGGAGCCCGGCAAGTTCACCGCCCGGCTGCAGGCCGCCACCGCGTCCGGCAAGCCGGTGATCCTGCGCGTGGAGACCGACGCCGGCCACGGCGTCGGCTCGACCCGCAAGCAGCGCGACGACGAGACCGGCGACACCTACGCCTTCATCCTCTGGCAGGTCGGCGATCCGCGGTTCCAGCCGCGTTGACGCCAACCAAGCTCGTCATGGTAAGGAGCGCTCGCCGGAGCGCGTCTCGAACCACGCACGATCTGGCGCATTCTGAGCGTTTCTGATCTAAGCTGACGGCATGCGCGCTCCCACCAGCCTGCCGCACGGCGGAACCGTGGCCCCTGGTTTCGAGGGCGTGCGAGACGCCTTCCTGGAGGCGCAAGCAAAGGACGCGGGCGGCGCGCAGCTCTGCGTCTACCGGCATGGCGAGCGGGTCGTCGACCTCTGGGCCGGCCGCGACGGCGCCAACGACCGCCCCTACGGCGAGGACACCATCGGCGTGCTGATGTCGTGCACCAAGGGGGTGGTGGCGAGCGGCGTGCACATCCTCGCCGACCGCGGCCTGATCGACTTCGACGCGCCGATGGCGAAGTACTGGCCCGAGTTCGGCCAGGCCGGCAAGGCCGCGATCACCGTGCGTCAGGTGCTCAGCCACACCGGCGGGCTGATGAACTACGACGCGGATCGGCAGATGGGTCCGGCCGAGCTGTTCGACTACGAACGCTCGGTGCGCGAGCTGGAGATCATGCGCCCGCTCTGGCCGCCCGGCGCGGCGGCCATGTACCACTACATCACCTTCGGCACGCTAGCGGCGGAGCTGATCCGTCGCGTCGACGGCCGGCGGATCGGACGGTTCGTCGCCGAGGAGATCGCCGGGCCGCTCGGCATCGACCTCTGGATCGGCCTGCCGGTGGCCGAGGAGGCGCGCCGCGCCCCGCACTCCAGCCAGGACGCCCAGGTCGGCGTCGAGGCGTGGGAAAAACTGCTCGCCGCCGCCGGCTGCGACCTGAACGACCGGCTGATCCGCGCCTTCCTGTCGGTGGCGGTGTCCGCCGACGCGGCGATCGCCCAGCTGAACACCTCGCGGGCCTTCCGCGCCGCCGAGCTGCCGGCCGGCGGCGGCATCGGCGACGCGCGGGCGCTGGCCAAGCTCTACGCGTCACTGATCGGCCGCGTGGACGGGGTGCGGCTGATCGGCGAAGCGGCGATGAACCGGGCGCGGGCGCCGCAGACCGAAGGGCTGCCGCCGCCCGGCGAGATGGCCAAGCTGCGCGGCGCCGGCGGCCAGCCCTACGGGCTCGGCTACGAGCTGCCGTCGGCGGTCAAGCCGATGCTGGGGCCCGGCTCGTTCGGCCACTCGGGCGCCGGCGGGCGCCTGGGCTTTGCGCATCCGGAAAGCGGGACCGCGGTCGGCTACGTCTGCAACACCATGCTTACCAGCATGACCGCCCCCGACCCCCGCTGGATCGGCTGGACCGCGGCGCTGCACGAGGCGCTGGGCGCGTAGGCGCGCAGCCGGCCGCCCCCGTCAGCTGCACCACAGCACCGTATTCACCAGATGCGGCTTTGGACATGGCCCCGCAGGCAACGGCAGCGGCGCGCCGGGCCGCCAAAGCCCGAGCCGCTGCTCGATGTCCGGCATCTCCGAGTCGATCACCGCCAAGGGATTGCCGTCGCCATAGTGGGTCGCGCTCCGGTAGTGCAGCACTTGTTTGTAGGCGTAGGCCGGCGAAAGCCGGTTGACGGTGATCCAGTAGCCGAAGGGCGCATTTTCGGTCGGCTCGGCGAAGACGACGGCGCCCGCGAGCGGCCCGGAGTCGACGAGGCGCACCTCCTGATTGTTGTTGCGGCCGGTCTGCTGGCTGTGGATCACAGTGAAACGGTCCGACGCTCGCCGGTACGCAAGCACCTGGGTGAAAACCAGCTGGTCGCCATCGCCGCTATGGAGGCTGGCGGTCTGGACCAGCAGCAGCGGGGGCGCCGTTCGCCCCTTGGCGAACACCACCTTGGCGGCGTTCAGGTAGTGCGCGTCCCAGGCATCGGCGAGCCCGGACGGCGACGGCGGCATCGCCGGCAGCTGCGCGTCGCACCGGTCGGACGTCTGCAGGCACAGCGTGATCGGCCCGGGAACGGTGTCGCCGTCGGCCCCGAACGCGTCGGCCTGCGGCGGACCCTGGCGGACCGCCAGCCGCCAGGGCGAGCGCGTCGCGAACGGCTTGGCGAGATCGACACTGGCGACGATGAGACCCGGCCCGGGCGGCGTGGCTGCCGCTGCAGGGGCTGCGGCCGCAACGCAGCTCAAGACGGCCACGAGCGCTCCAATCCGGCCCGGCCATGGGAAGCGGCGTCTGGTCATGCGGCTTGCCTCGCACCTTGTTGACAGGCTGAGCTTACGCCGCCCGTGCGTCGCCGCTAGATCGCGATCGCCGCCTCCGCGCCGGCCGGCTCCAGCGCCTGGGCCACGGCGGCGAGCAGGCTGGCTGCGGTCACCGGCTTGGCGAGGTGCAGGTCGGCGCCGGCGGCGAAGGCGTCCTCGCGGTGCTGGCGCATGGCGTTGGCGCTCAGCATCACGATCGGGGTGCGGGGCCGCGCCGGATGTCCGGCCTCCAGGCGGCGGAGGGCGCGCGTGGCGGCGAGGCCGTCCATCACCGGCATCTGCATGTCCATCAGCACCAGGTCGAACTCGGCGGTCTCGAAGGCCCGCACCGCCGCCGCGCCGTCCACCACCTTGGTCAGGGTGACGCCGACCGGCCCGAGCAGCAACTCGATGACCCGCTGGTTGATCTCGTGGTCCTCGGCCAGGAGGATGCGCGGCCCCTCCGCGCCGCCGCACTCGAGGCGCAGCGGCTGCGCCGGCGCCTGCGCCTGGCCGGCCTCCGGCGCGCGCTGCAGCGGGATCACGGCGCTGAAGCAGGCGCCCTGCCCCGGCTGCGACGTCGCGCGGATCTCGCCGCCCATCATCTCCACCAGCGCCTGGCAGATCGACAGGCCGAGACCGGTGCCGCCGAAGCGGCGGGTGATCGAGCCGTCGGCCTGGCTGAAGCGCTGGAACAGCTTGCGGGCCGTCTCCGCGTCGAAGCCGATGCCGGTGTCGCGCACCTCCAGCACCAGCTCGGCCGCGCCCGGCGCCGCGCCGTCCCGCACGTCGATAACGGCGCGCACCTCGCCCTCGGCGGTGAACTTGATGGCGTTGGAGACCAGGTTGCCGAGCACCTGCTTGATGCGCACCGCGTCGCCGCGGAACCAGCCGTGCGCGCCGGGCCCGTAGTCGGAGGCGAAGGCGAGGCCCTTGCCGGCGGCGCGCAGGCCGAACATGTCGAGCAGGCCGTCGACCTCGCGGCGCAGGCTGAAGGGCTGGATCTCGATCTCCAGCCGCCCGGCCTCGATCTTGGAGAAGTCCAGCACGTCGGACACCACCCGCTCCAGGGTGTGGCCCGAGGTCAGGATCAGCTCCACCATCTCGCTCTGCGGCTCGGAAAGCCCGGTCTGCGCCAGCGCCGCGGCGATGCCGATCACGCCGTTCAGCGGCGTGCGGACCTCGTGGCTCATGTTGGCCAGGAACTCGCTCTTGGCCTTGTTGGCGGCCTCCGCCTCGGTGCGCGCGGCGGCCATCTCGGCCTCCAGCGCCATCCGCTCGGTGACGTCGCGGGCGACGCCGTAGACGAAGCCGCCCTCCTGGCGCGCCCGCCACTCGAAGAACCGGTAGCCGCCATCGCGGCGCCGGTAGCGGTTGACGAAGCCCTTTACCTCCGGGTCGGCGGTGACGCGCCGCATCTGCGCATGGCTGGCGGCGACGTCGTCGGGATGGATGAAGTCGAGCATCGAGCGGCCCTCGATCTCGTCCATCCGATAGCCGAGCGCGCTCTCCCAGGCCTGGTTGACCTTGACGATACGCAGCTGGCTGTCGCGGATCACCATCAGGTCGAGGGAAACGGCGAAGAAGGCGGCGAAATCGGCCGGCGGCCGGGCCGGCTCGTCAGCCTCGCCCGTCCAACACGTCAATGGCTCAAGCGCGCGAGACATCGCTACTCCCCGAGTTCCGACACTAGGCATGCCGATATGGCGTAAGGGTTAAGCCGGGGCGCGGCGCGCGGTCGCAGCCCGCTTGGTCCGTGGCACAGAGTTTCTGCGCTTTACCGCCCAGGCCCGCCGGCTCAGTGTCGCCCGCGCATATCCAGGGAGACGGGCGATGGGAAAGCTCTATCGGAATATCCTCGAGACGATCGGCGGCACGCCGGTGGTGCGGATCAACCGGCTGGCGCCGGCCCACGTGAGCCTCTACGCCAAGGTCGAGGCCTTCAATCCGCTGGGCTCAGTGAAGGACCGGCTGGCGCTGGGGGTGATCGAAGCGGCGGAGGCGTCCGGCGCGCTGAAGCCGGGCCAGACGGTGGTGGAGGCCACCAGCGGCAACACCGGCATTGGCCTGGCCATGGTCTGCGCCGCCAAGGGCTACCCGCTGGTGGTGATCATGGCCGAGAGCTTCTCGATCGAGCGGCGGCGGCTGATGCGGTTCCTGGGCGCCAAGGTGGTGCTGACGCCGCCGGCGCTGGGCGCGGTCGGCATGGTCGCCAAGACCACCGAGCTGGCGGCGACGCACGGCTGGTTCTACACGCGCCAGTTCGAGAACGAGGCCAATCCCGACATGCACTCGCGCACCACCGCGCGGGAGATCATCGACGACTTCGCCGGCCAGCGGCTCGACTACTGGGTGACCGGCTACGGCACCGGCGGCACGCTGAAGGGCGTCGCCCGGGTGCTGAAGCAGGAGCGGCCGGAGACGAAGATCGTGGTCTGCGAGCCGGCCGACGCGGCGCTGCTGACCAGCCACGAGCCGCAGGCCAGGGAACCGGACGGCTCGCCCGCCGCCAAGCATCCGGCCTGGAAGCCGCATCCGATGCAGGGCTGGACGCCCGACTTCATACCGAAGCTGACCGGCGACGCGCAGGACGCGCACCTGATCGACCAGCTGCTGACCGTCACCGGACCCGAGGCGCTGCAGCGCAGCCGCGACCTGGCGGCCAAGGAAGGGGTGTTCGTCGGCATCAGCGCCGGCGCCACCTTCGCCGGGGCGCTGAAGGTGGCCGAGCAGGCGCCGGCGGGCGCCACCATCCTGTGCATGCTGCCGGACACCGGCGAGCGCTACCTCTCGACCGCCCTCTTCGCCGACGTGCCGGTGGAGATGACCGCGGAGGAGCAGGCGATCTTCAACTCGACGCCGATGTTCGCGTCCTAGCCAGGCGCCCGAGCGGCGGCCCGGCCCGGGGGAGCAGGCCAGGCCGCCGGCTGCGGGTGGATCATGCGCTAGTAGCAGCGCTCCACGCGGACGTAGCGGCCCCAATGGCGCGACCAGCGCCAATAGCTGCGGCAGCCATCGTAATAGTAGCCGGGGCCGCCGTAGTAGCCCCGCGGGCCGTAGTAGGGGTGCGCGAGGCTGGCGCCGACCGCCAGGCCCAGCAGGCCGGCGCCGATCGCCACGCCCGCGCCGCGCCCATGCCAACCGCCGTGCGGACGGGCGTCGGCCGACGTCGCGAAGCTCGCGCCGCCGATGGTCGCCAGAGCCGCCGCGCCGACCGCGATCTTCTTGAGGGTCTTGTTCAACGAAACCTCCTTCACTGCTCGAAGGCGCATTTCCGACCGCGCCTTGGAGCCCTCACTCTACGAAGCCAACCTGAACCTGATCGGCAGGCGCCGTTCAGCCGGCGTTCATCGTGGCGGCCTTGCATCCCCTGCCCGCCCCGCCGAAGAAGGCCTCCCACGGACGAGGTGAGTCGCGATGCGCGAGATCGTCGTCTTCGCCGGTTCCTCGCACCCGCAGCTGGCGGACGAGATTTGCGGCCGGCTCGGCGTCGCGCTCTCGCCGTCGGAAACGAAGCGCTTCACCAACGACTGCCTGGAGGTGCAGCTCAAGGCCAACTGCCGCGAGCGCGACGTCTTCCTGATCCAGACCCTGGCGGCGCCGGTGCAGGAGCACCTGATGGAGCTGCTGCTGATGATCGACGCGGCCCGCGGCGCCTCGGCGGCGCGGATCAGCGTGGTGATCCCCTTCTACGCCTACGCCCGCTCCGACAAGAAGGACGCGCCGCGCATCTCCATCGGCGGGCGGCTGGTCGCCGACCTGCTGAGCGCCGCCGGCGCCAGCCGGGTGCTGACCATGGCGCTGCACGCCCCGCAGGTGCACGGCTTCTTCTCCGTGCCGTGCGACCACCTGCACGCCCAGCACGAGCTGGCCGAGCATTTCCGCGCCCGCTGCGACCTGGCCAACACGGTCGTGGTGGCGCCGGACATGGGCTACGCCAAGCAGGCCGCCAGCTTCGCCCGCCGGCTCGACCTGCCGGTGGCGCTGGGCGCCAAGCAGCGCATTTCCGACACCAAGGTGGTGATCAGCGCGGTGATCGGCGAGACCGCCGGCAAGGACGTGATCGTCATCGACGACGAGATCGCCGCCGGCTCGACGGTGATCGAGGTGCTGGGGCATCTGCGCACGCGCGGCGTCGGCAAGGTGCGCATCGCCTGCACCCACGGCCTCTTCGGCCGCAACTCGCTGGAGCGGCTGGCGAGCGAGCCGGAGGTGACCGAGATCGTCACCATGAACACGGTGCCGATCGGCCCGGAAAAGCGCATCGCCAAGCTCACCGTGCTCTCGGTGGCGCCCGCCCTGGCCGAAGCGATGCGCCGTATCCACGAAGGCGAGTCGGTGAGCGAACTGTTCGAGTAGCGGCGGGAACGACGTCTGTCCCGAAATGTCAAATCGACGCTACGGCCGTAAGGAGCCCCGTACAGCCGAATCGTAACGATACTAGTAGTACCCTAGCCGGAACCCTCTGCGCGGCGCTCCAGGGCCACTCCTGGGGCCGTACAGGGGGCATTCTAGGAGGCGGGCTTCGGTGGCCCGCCCGGGCTGGGCGACGCCTTCGCCTGGATCGCCGCGGCGGCCAGCTTCTCGGCGACGGCGAGCGCGTCGGCGGCCGGCGCCTTCACGTCCGGCTCGACGCCGGTTCCTTCCCAGTTGGTCTTGGAGACCGGGTTGACCGCCTTGGCGAAGGGCACGGCGATGATGAAGTAGTCGGCGATCACATGCGGAGCGACCGGATGCGCGCCGCCGCCGGTGGTCTCCCCGACGATGGTCGCGCGCTTCAGCTGTTGCAGATCGTAGCTGAACTCCTCGGCGCCGGAGAAGGTGTCGTGCGAGGTCAGCACGTAGACCGGCTGCGTCGGCAGCCGCGCTCCCGGCAAATAGGACAGCGTCCAGAACTGCGCCGTCGTATCCCGGAAGCGGTTGTAGAGGTCGTTCAGGTGCGTCGGCTCGTCGAACAGGTAGCTGGCGATGAAAGACACCATCTGCGGATCGCCGCCGCCGTTCTCGCGCAGGTCGAAGATCAGCGCGTCGGCGTGGGCGACGAAGGCCATCGCCGCCACGGCTGTCGGCGCGCAGACGTCGGCCAAGCCGAAGCCGTCGAACTTCACGTAGCCGATGTTCCCAGGCAGTATCTCGACCTTGTCGAAGGCGCAGTTGCCGCTCAGCATCTGGGCGCGCATCTGGGCGAGCTGCGCCGGCGACGGCTCATCGGCCATCGACGGCAGTTTGAAGGGTTGGAAATCGATGCGCAGGTGCAGGTCGTGGCTGACCGCGCGCAGGTCCTCGGTCAGGCGGCTGGCGAACACGTCGCCGTCCGTGATCGCATCGTAGGCGCCGGCGGCCGCCTTGGCGCGGATGGCGGCGACCATCTGCGCCGCCAGCGGACCATCGACATAGTGTTTGCCGATCTCGTCGCTCGCGGCGTCGATGACGCGCCGGCGCAGGCCCGCATCGAGCTTCACGTCCGTCGTCGAGGCGCCGGGCGGCGGCGGCGGGCGCAGGGCGAAGGCCAGCACCTTCGACGGCTGCCCATCGGCGAGGACGAGGTTGCCGGTCGACACCCACCCGCTAGTCCGGGCTTTCAGCTCGAAGCGCAGGTGCAGCGGCTCGTTCGTGGTGATCGAGACGAGGTCGAAGCCGCCAGTGGCGGCGCGAAACGACGCCATGTGCGCGGCCGTCTCGGGGTCGACGGCGCGGTACGCCGCCAGCCTGGCCGGATCGCCGCTGTCCATCGCCGCCAGCCAGAGCCCGAGTACATGCCCGGCCGGCGTGTCGGGGATGGCCGGCGCGGCGTGCGCAGCGCCGGCGGTGGCCGCCAGGCAGGCCGCGGCGATGAGCGAAGCCAGTTGGCGGATCATGTCGTCACCTCTCTCGGCGCCATCCCGCGCCGCATCAGCCATGCGAGGGCGCCGATGAGCACCACCGTGGCCCAGAACATGTTGCCCAGCGCCTGCAGGATGTGCGGCGGGCCGATCGAGGCGCCGATGGTGAAGAGGGCCAGCGAGGCGATCAGCAGGCCGGCGCACCAGCGGCGCACGTGCGGGTCCGGATCGAGCGCGGCGCGGTAGACCATCAGGGTGAAGGGGAACAACAGCCAGACGAAGTAGTAGGCGCGGGCCAGCGGCGAAGCGATGGTCATCAGCGCGATCAACAGCGCGTACTCCGCCGCGTCCGACCCTGGCGTCCGCCGCCGCTGCGGCGGCAGGGCGGCGACGAAGCCGAGGCCGATCAGGCCGGCGACGGCGGCCAGCACCATGTTGGCCTGCTCGAAGCTGAGGTTCAGCACATTGACGTAGACGGGCTTGTATTCCGGGTGTTCGGCCTCGGCGTTGATCGGCCGCGAATAGCGGTGGACCATGGCGATCAGCGAGTTGTTCTTCCAGCCCCAGTTCTGCTCCGGCCGCTGGCCGAAGCCCTTGTCGCTGGCCGAGAACACCATGCCGTTCGCCCAGGTCTCCACCTCGGCGAGATTGCGCTCGAAGCCGCGCATCGGCGCCGGCACCAGCAGCAGGAAGACGCCGATGAAACCCACCATCGAGAGCGCCGCGCGCCAGCGCCGCCGCCAGACCAGATAGGGCAGGATCGCCACCGGGAAGGCCTTCAGCGCCGCCGCCGCCGCGAACAGCGCGCCGGCCGACCATTCGCGGCGCGCCGACAGCAGCGCCAGGCCGCCCAGGGTCATGGCCAGCAGCATCAGGTTGGGCTGGCCGAGGTCGTACATGTCCCAGATGAACGGCAGCGCGATCACCGACGGCAGGGCGACCACCCACCAGGCCTTGGGCTGCGGCATGTTCGAGAGCCGGTCGGACAGCCTGGCCGCCGCCCACCAGCTCGCCACGTTGACGAGGCCGATGCAGAGGATCGAGAACGCCCGGCCGAAGAGGCTGAAGGGCGCCAGCAGCACCGCGGCGAACGGCGGATAGAGGAAGGCGAAGCCGTGCCCCGTGTCCTGGTAGAGCGGCCCGCCGGTCAGCACCCGCCGCCCCACCTCGTACCAGAGCGGATAGTCCTTGCCCTTGCCGTGCAGGAACAGCTGCGGGACCAGCGGCAGCGCCACCAGGATCACGTTGGCGGCGATGAACAGGATCGCCACCGTGCGCGGGCCGAGCGGCGGCTTCGTCCACCACCCACCCGGCGATCCGGGCGCCGGCGATCCGGGCGCCGGCGATCCCGGCGCCGGCGCTGCGGGCGCTGCTTGGGCCGTGCTCTGCGACATCCCCACCCCGTTCGCGACTGCGCCCGCCCGTCTCTACCCGGCCGCGCGCCCTGGCGACAGGGCGCCGATCAGGACGCGTTCAGCTTCGGTTCAGCCGCGGGGCGGCTAAGCTCGAACGCCGGCAGGCTCGCAACAGCTCGCGGGCCTTCAGCGTTGGGTTGGCCATGAAGAAGCTTCTCGTCGCGGCGTGCGCGCTCGCCGCACTGCCGGGCGCCTCTTTCGCGCAGCCTCCGGGCTTCGCCCATCATCCGGGCGCGTTCCATGGCGCCGGGCCGCACTCGGGGCCGCACGGCCACTTCGCCGCCGGCCCGGTGGCGCACTTCGGCCCCAGCGACGTCGCCGCCTGGCGCGGCGGCTACTGGTGGCACGGCTGGCGCAGCGGCCGGCTCGGCTGGTGGTGGTTCGCCGACGGCTACTGGTACTGGTACGCCGTCCCCGTCTATCCGTACCCGGACGTCGTCGCCGGCTACGCCGTCCCCGGCGAGGAGCCGACCCAGACCCCGCGCACCTGGTGGTACTGCTATAGTCCGCCCGGCTACTACCCGTGGGTAAGATCCTGCGCCGGCCCCTGGCGCCCCATGCCCGCCAGCCCCCAACCACCCCCACCCGGCGAGCCCCCGCCGGGCTATCCGCCCTAATTTTCTTCTCCCCTTGCGGGAGAAGGTGGCCGCGAAGCGGCCGGATGAGGGGTCGACGGGCCTTTCGGATTAGCCTTCCGCAAGCAAATCGCGAAGTTCGGCGCGACCCCTCATCCGTCGACTTCGTCGACACCTTCTCCCGCAAGCGAGGGGAGAAGGACATCTCGGCCATCCACCGGGACTCAAGCGGGCTTTTGGCGTCAGACGCGGCGGCGGCGGCGCTTGCGAACCGTGCCCGGGGCCGGCGGCGGGCGAAAGCGGCGGCGGCCGGCCAGCTCCGGCGACGGCTCGCCGCCGTCGGCCGCCCAGGCCCCCACCTTGCGCCCGGCGGCGATCGCGGCCTCGGTCTGCGCCCACACCTCCGCCACGCCGGGGGGCGCGCCCGGGCCGCCGAGGTTGGCGACGAAGCCGGGGCCGATGACGCCGTTGAACTCCGGCCAGCTGGCCGCGTAGATGGCCACCACCGGCGCTCCGACCGCCGAGGCCAGGTGGGTCAGCCCGGTGTCGACCCCGACCACCGCCGCCGCGCCCGCCAGCAGCTCGCCCATCTCGCGGAAGCCCAGCCGCGGCGGCACGACGCCGTCCGGCGCGGCCTCGGCGATCCGATTGGCCCGCTGGCGCTCGCGGTCGCTGCCCCACGGCGCGACCACCGCATAGCCCTGCTGCGCCGCCGCCTGGGCCAGGGCGATCCAGTTGGCCTCGCCCCACGACTTGTCGTGGCGGGCGGTGGCGTGCAGGCAGACGACGTAGCGCTCGGCGGTCAGCCACGGCGCCCGCTCGCCGGCGACCCGCAGGCCGTAGTCGATCTCGGCCGGGGCCTCGTAGCCCATCGCCTGGGCGGCCAGGCGCCGCATCCGCTCGGCGGCGTGCAGGGTCACGCCGGCCGGATATTTGCGGTCGTAGAAGAAGCTGGCCGGCGGCTCGCGGACGCTCTTGCGGTCGTAGCCGCAGTGCGGACCCTTGGCGAGCCGCGCCAGCAGGGCGCTGCGGATCAGCCCCTGGGCGTCGATGATGCGGTCGTAGCGCCTCTGGGCGATGGCGTGGCGGAAGGCGTCGAACTCGCGCCAGGTGTCCTCGGCGAACAGCCGCCGGCGCCAGCTGCGCAGCCGCACCGGGATGGCCCGGTCCACCGCCGGATGCATGCGGGCGATCTCGCCGAGCTGCTCCTCGATCACCCAGTCCAGCGTCAGGTCCGGGGTCGCCCTGGCGATGTCCGACACCGCCGGCAGGCAGTGGATCACGTCCCCCAGCGACGAGGTCTTGATCAGGAGGACGCGCGTCACGCCGGCCGCCTCGGCGTCTTCAGCGAGCGCAGCGCCCGCTCGTGGGCGTAGGCGGCGATGTCGGCCAGCGCGGCGTCGAGGGCGTCCTGGACCGTCGTCAGGCCGCCGGCGCCGGCGGCCTCGCAAGCCTGGCAGGCGTCGCCGAGCTGGAAGGCGCCGACGCCGCGCGCCGCGCCCTTCAGCGTGTGCACCCCGTCGCGCCACCCCTCGTTCTCGGGCCGCAGCATCGCGCCCCAGATTTCCGACTGTTCGCGAAACAGCGCCAGCACCTCGTCGATCACCTCGTCGTCGCCGGCCGCGAACCCTTCCAGGTAGGCGAAGTCCACCACGCCCTTGATGTCGCGCCGCGCCACGCCCGCTCCCTTGCCTGTACTCGACGCTGTCTGATTAGACGAAGGTCGGGGCGGAGGCGAGACGCGATGACGGAGCGCCGTCCGCGGCCCAAACGCCCGACGCACGCCTTGCGCCGCCGCCGCTTTTCAGTATGTTCCGCGCCCTCGCGGGAACGCCCTCAAGGCGCTTCCGGCGCGGCGGGTGCATAGCTCAGTAGGTAGAGCAGCTGACTCTTAATCAGCGGGTCGCAGGTTCGAGCCCTGCTGCACCCACCAAATTCCGAAGATAATTCAGATGGATAGCGAGGCCTCCGGGCTTCGCCTTCCTTCCAGTCGGATCGGTGTCCGCATGGTGTCCGGCTCCTCGGAACGCTGGCGGTTGGCTTCCCCGAGACGCCCTAGGACACGCGGAGATCGGCCCTCGCGAGGCGCCGCAGATCATCGATCGCCCCTTCGATCGTGTCCCTCCCGTTGAGCACGATGTCCGCCCAGCCGGCTTCCGGTCCATGATGGCTATCGAGGTCGGCATGGAGTCGCGCGATCCTCTCCCGCGCATGGTCTGGTATCAGCCAAGTCTCGCGGGCTAGGCGCTGCCTCAGCTCTTCATTCGCGGCCTGATAAGAGGCGATCCGCCGGTTGTCCTCTTCGTCGCTCGTCTCCCGATTGGTCATCAGGTCCTTCAAGTGTGACCGATACCACTCGGCCATGATGTCCAAGGCGGTGAAGATGGCGGTGTAGGCCTCTGCTCGCCGGTCCCAAACCCTCTGCGAGAAGTAGTGGCCGAGGGAGAGGCGAGCAGCGAACCAAGCGCCGAACGCGCCGCCGGCGATGCTCGCGACCGCCCCAAAGATCGCTGTCAGCACCTGGGCGTTCACAGCGTGCTCAGCTCGCGCTGCGCCGGCTCGCGCGCCATCCGACGACTCCACCGACCGCGAAGACGCCGGCGCCGATCAGGTTGGCGACGAACCACAGCGAGCGGGTCGCGCGGATCGGGAACACCGGATTGAAGACCAGCACGAGCGCGACGAACGGAAGCGCCCAAGCGCGCGCCTTCGGCGAGGCCTGCCAGAGCTGCCACACGACGAATCCACCGGCGGCGGCGACCACCAAGCGCACGAACTGGTAGTAGCCATAGGGCAGGCGCAGCGTGGCGATCAGCAGCACCACGGCCGGCACGATCCACACGAACAACGGAATCGAGGCCACCGCTCGCGGCCTCGCAACAGGCGCGATCTCAGTCATGTGCTGGCGGCTGCGCGCGCGAGCCTCGCGGCCTCGACTCCCCGCTTCCACAGCATGATCCAGCTGGTAATAGATGCGGCGCCGAGGCCCAGGCCCGCGGTGAAGTCCTTGAAGTCAAGCGAGCCTTCTACGACCCAGCGGCCGTAGGTGGAGAGTGCGAAGTACAGGGCGGTGAAGACGATGAAGACGACGGCGAAGGTCCGCGCCGGGTAGGGCTCGAAGTATCGATCCAGCATCCCCACCCCGACGTTCACGCCAATGATCCCGCCCAGGACTGTGGCGAAGGGGGCGGCGATCCCGGTCCTGATGCCGTCGAAGCCGTGGTTGAGCACATAGATCGCCACGCCGGCCAGCAAGTAGACGAGCCAGAAGACGAGCACGAAAAGCAGGTAGACCCCTGCGTTTCTGAACCATCTGATCACGCCCCGCATATGGCGGAGCTTGCCACCCTCAGCCCTCCGGGTCCAGGCGCAGCGCGCCAGCCTCCTCGGCGGCCTGGACGCGCCGCGCGACGCGAGCGGCGGCGCTTAGCACCTTCTGAGCCTCGCCCAGGGGGATGACTATCAGCCCGGCGCCGGGAGCGGCCTGGAACGCGCCCTGGGCGTCGGGTACGCGCCGATATCGGCAGATCGTCAGCGCCAGCACGTCGTCGGGATCGGTCGAGACGACTTCGACGCCCAGGACGCCCCCGTCCTCCAGCTCGATCAGCTCCCCGGCGTGCTCGATCATGCTCGCCGCCGCCTCGCGGTGAGCTGGGCGGCGAAGGCCGTCGCGAGCTGGCGCGCGTTGATGTCGGGCGCGGGCCGGCGACTCGGATCGATCTCGGCGAAGCGCAGCGGGATCGGCGTTGCGCCCTGGCTGGCCGCGGCCGCCAGGCCGTGCTCAATGGCGGCGCTTACCTCGGCGGGCGACGGCTCCCGGCCGGGCAGGCGGTCCCGGTTGAACCACACCTGCAGCGCCTCGAAGAACGCATCGCGCCTCGCCGAGTCGATCGTCCTGGCCGCGCAGGTGATCCTCGCCAGCTCACAGGGGTTTGTCGGATATCGCAGCGGGCGGCTCCTCGAAGGTTGGCGGCCGGCGCGGGAGGTTGTTCGCGCCGACCGCCGTTGGGTGGCCCCCGACCCTGCGGAGGGTCCTGCCGCCCTGGCGATATTCGCGGCCGAGCGCGACGTGCATGACGAGATCGAACACCCAGAAGCTCTTGCCCGACTTGGGCGCGCCCCAGACCACCACCAGGCCAACGCGCGGGATCAGCCCGCGCACGAGGTCGCGGCGCTGGGTCCCGAGCTTGATCGCGCCGAACGGGATCAGGCGGATGCGGGCTTCGGAGACATAGGTGTCCGGTTCCGCCATCAGTGCCGGCCTCGCGCTTTCGCGACCTCGGCCTCGGCCAGCCCTCTCTCGCCCTCCATGACGGCGGCTCTAATGTCGGCCTGGGCGATCGCCATCGCAAAGCCGCACGCCAGATACACGTCGGCCCGGCCGGCGCTTGGAAAGTGGTGGTGGAGCATCTTGCTCAGCAGGACGCCCGTGTATCCGCTGGTCAGGAGGTCGGCGATCTGGACGAAGACTGGCCGCTCGTCTTCGTCTGCCCTATGTTGGCGGTCCCCGGCGGCGCTCGCAGCCTGGAAACCCCCGCCCTCGCGCGCCGCACCACCGGCGCGCGGGGCTACTTCCCCCGACATGGATCAGGCCGCGCTCCGGCGCGTGTTCGGCCGGCGCTCGCGGCTCTCAAGCCAGCGCCGCACGGCTTCGAGGCGGTAGTATCTGCGGCCGGCGATCACGACGCTGGGCAGGCCGTTCGGCCCGTTCTCCATACGCTGCACCGTCCTCGACGTGCACTTGAGCTGAGCGGCGAGCCCAGCGCGATCGACGTAGCCCTCAAGGATATCGCTCATGGCGCGCTCCGTTGTCCTGTTGCGGGCACGGAGCGTCCGGGCAATGAGCGGAGCTGTCCGCTCGAAACCCTCCAAAACCGCTCGGAACTCAGTTTTGAGCGGCGCGCAGCTCTTCGAGGATAGTGGTGACGTAGCGCCCCACGGTGCTGTCGCCGGCGGACTCGCCGCGATCAGCGAGAACGCCGTGCACAAACCTCACAAGGTCGGCCTTGGTGCGCCAGCCCTTCTCGCCGTCGCGCTCCGGGAAGCCGCCCCGCCGCTTGATTTCGGCTTCCACGACGAGCTTGACCGCTTCTCGATCAGCCGCGGGCGGACGCCCACCTTGCGCCGGCGCCGGAGGCCAAAGCCGCTCAACGTCGGCGCGGCGAAGGTGGATATCCGCCAGGACAAGAGGCGTGCCCGCGGCGGCGCTGCGCGCTCCACCGCCTCGCCAATCGATCTCGAGGCCCGTCCTCCAGGCCCAGGTGGGGATAGGCCAGTTGTCCCTCTCGCTGGGCTTGTCCAGGCCCGCGAGCCCGTCGCCGGGTCGATAGGGGATGCCGGTGACGTGGCCGGCGCGCGCTTTCACCTCGCCCCGATCAATCGCCTTCCGCAGCTCGCCGTAGGCGTCGCCCGGATTTCGCGCCCTCGCAGCGACCAAGGCGACCGCTTCGCCGAGGTCCATCCACTTGCTGTTCACCGGCCTTCCTCGATCGGGATGATCTGGGCGCCGGGCTTCCGCGCCGCCTTAATGAACTCGGCCGCCTGATTGGTCGCTGCGCGCTGGGCGTCGTCCAGTAGGTGCGCGTAGCGGGCGGTGGTCGCCGGTTGGGTGTGGCCCAGCAGCGCGCCGATCAGAGGCAACGAGGCGCCGGAACTTGCAAGATACGAGGCGTAGGAGTGGCGGAGATCGTGCAGCCGCGCCGACGGCTTGATGATCGTGATCGGCTCGCCCTTCGCGCTCTTGGCCTTCGTCCGGGTGACGATGCCCGCAGCGACGCACAGCTCCTTCCAGGCGTGCTTGATCTCGACGCGGTGGCCCTCGATCCGGCCTGGGAACAGATATTCGTCATCCCTGCCCGCGGCCTTGCGGATGGCCTTCACCAGCTCCACCGCCTCTTCGGAGAGCGGCACGATGTGGTCGGTCTTCTGCTTGGTGGTCGCGCCCGGCTTGGTCCACACGCCGGCCTTGAGGTCGAAGTCCGGCCACCGGGCGCCGAGCACCTCGCCGCGCCGGGCGCCGGTGAGGATCAGCAGTCGGACGATGTTGGCCGCCTGCTTGTCCTTGTACGCGGCCAGGGCGTTGATCAGCGCGCCGAGCTCGTCGGAGCTGAGATATCGCTTCCGCATGGACTCGGCGTTGCGCTCGATCCCCTTGGCGGGATTGTCGGCGCGCCAGCCCAGGGGCTTGATCGAGTAGCTGAACATTTTGGAAAGCAAGGCCACCGTGCGGTTCGCTCTGTAGGGTGCGCCCTTGCCCCTGCCCGTCCCCTGCCGCGTGATCTTGCGGTGCAGGCTGTCAACGTCGGCGTTGGTGATCTCGGCCACCTTCACGTTCTTGAAGGCGGGCAAGATCACGTCGTCTATCAGCGCCTCGTAGTCGCGGCACGTCGCCGGCCGGAGCTTCGGCAGGTGGTTCTTCTTG
>DASXEN010000197.1:0-7504 GCA_036490095.1 Caulobacteraceae bacterium | reverse complement strand
CCTCGGGGTCTACGCCTCCGGCATGCCGACGCTGCTGGCCGACCAGCCGCCGCGCTTCCTGACTACGCCGCCCGACCGGCCGATGAAGGTGGTGGACCTCGTCACCCACACCTCGGGCCTCACCTACGGCTTCATGATGCGCACCGCGGTCGACGCGGCCTACCGCAAGCTGAAGATCAACGCCTTCGACACCCCCGGCGGCCTCGAGACCTTCATCGAGCAGCTCTCCACCCTGCCACTGGAGTTCTCGCCCGGCACGCGGTGGAACTACTCGGTGTCGATCGACGTGATGGGCTACCTGGTCCAGAAGCTCTCCGGGATGAGCTTCGGCGAGTTCCTGCGCACGCGGCTCTTCGAGCCGCTGGGCATGAACGATACCTCGTTCTTCGTGCCCGAGGACAAGATCGACCGCTTCACCTCGTGCTACCAGCCGGGGCCGGGCGGCAAGGGCCTGAAGCTGCAGGACGACGCCGGCAAGACCACCTACGCCAAGCCGCCCGCGCTGGAGAGCGGCGGCGGCGGCCTTGTCTCCTCCGCCCACGACTACATGCGCTTCTGCCAGATGATGCTGAACGGCGGCACGCTCGACGGCGTGCAGATCCTCAGCCCCAAGACGGTGCAACTGTTCAGCCTCAACCACCTGCCGAACAACGCCGAGCTGGTCGACCTGGCCCCGGCCGGCGCCTTCAGCGAGAGCGGCTACAACGGCATGGGCTTCTCGATCGGCTGCAGCGTCAACATCGACGTCGCCAAGACCCGCCTGCCCGGCTCGCTCGGCGAGTTCGCCTGGGGCGGCGCCGCCTCCACCGCCTTCTGGGTCGACCCGAAGGAGGAGCTGGCGGTGGTGTTCATGACCCAGGTTATGGGCACCGACGCGCGGCTGACCCTGCGGCGCGACCTGCGCACGCTGGTCTATTCGGCGATGACCGAGTCGCTGGCCTGAATGCGGGCGGGCGGCGGCCGCATCCGCCGCCCGCCTCTCGTTTCGAAGGGGGGATGCGCCGTGAAACTGCTGTTATCCATGGTCGCCGCCATGGTCCTTGGGCTGTCCGCTCAAGCCGCAGCCGCCCAGACCGCCGCGCCCCAAGGCGCCGTTTCCCAAGGGGCTGTTCCCCAAGGGGCTGTTCCCCAAGGGGCTGTTCCATTGACCGCCACCGGTGACTTCGTCGGCGTGCTGGCGCTGGGGCCGGCGCAGACCCGCACCCTGGCGGCCCACATCAGGAAGACGCCGGGCGGCTATGCCGGCACGTTCGACGACGTCGACCGGCAGATCACCGGCGTGGCGCTCAGCGGGATCGTCGTCCAGGGCGACATGCTCGCCTTCACCCTGCCCGTGGAACCGCCCGGGACCTTCACCGGCAAGTGGGACCCGGCGGCCGGCAAGTGGGTCGGCACGTGGACGCAGGGCAGCGGGCCGTTGCCGCTGGCGTTGGCGCCGGGCAAGCCGCCGCCGCGGCCGACCGTCGTCGGCCTCGACGGCGCCTGGGACGGGGTGCTGGCGCTGCCGACCGGGCCGAAGCTGCACCTGACGCTCTATGTCCGCAGCGGCGCCGGCGGCACGGCGGCCTGGATGGATTCGCCCGACCAGCTCACCTACGGCCTCGACGTGCAGGCGCTGCGCCGCGACGGCGACGCCGTCAGCCTGGCGATGGCCGGGCTGAACGCCGCCTTCAAGGGCGTGGTGGAGAAGGACGGCAAGACCCTCGACGGGACCTTCACCCAGGGCGGCGGCGCGCTGCCGCTGACCTTCACCCGCCGCGCGCCCGGCCAGGCCGGGCCGTCGCTGAACCGCCCGCAGACCCCGAAGCCGCCCTACCCCTACAAGGACGAGGACGTGGCCTTCGAGGACGCCGGCGCGCACGTGAAGCTGGCCGGTACGTTGACGCTGCCCAAGGGCGACGGGCCGTTCCCGGCCGTGGTGCTGATCGCCGGATCGGGGCCGAACACCCGCAACGAGCCGCTGCTGGGCCACCAGGTGTTCCTGGTGCTGGCCGACTACCTGACCCGGCACGGGATCGCCGTGCTGCGCTACGACAAGCGCGGCACCGGCGTCTCCGGCGGCGACTACGGCAAGGCCACCACCGCCGACTTCGCCGACGACGCCGAGGCCGCGGCCGCCTACCTGCGCGGCCGCAAGGAGATCGATCCGCGCCACGTCGGCCTGATCGGCCACAGCGAGGGCGGGCTGATCGCGCCGATGGTGGCCGCGCGCGACGCCGACGTCGCCTTCGTGGTGATGATGGCCGGGCCGGGGGTGGACGGCTACGACATCCTCACCGAGCAGGGCCGGCTGATCGCCAAGGCGATGGGCCTGACCGACGCGATGGTGGCCCAGAGCCAGGCGCTGCGCGAGCAGATGTTCGACGTGGTCCGCCACGAGAAGGACCCGCAGGCGGCCGCGGCCAAGCTGAAGGCGATCGCCGACGCCTACGCGGACGCCCACGGCGCCTCGCGCGCCGGCATGGAGGCGCAGGCCGCCGCCGTCGACAGCGACTGGTTCCGCTTCTTCTACGACTACGACCCGGCCCCGACGCTGGCGAAGGTGCATTGCCCGGTGCTGGCGCTGATCGGCTCGAAGGACCTGCAGGTGCCGGCCGACCAGAACCTGCCGCCGATCCGCGCGGCGCTGGCCCACAACCCGGACGCCGAGGTCGAGGAGCTGCCGGGCCTCAACCACCTGTTCCAGACCGCCACCACCGGCTCGCCCGGCGAATACATCCAGATCGAGGAAACCATCGCCCCGATCGCCCTTGAGACCATCACCGGCTGGATCGTCCGGCACGCGGTCACGGCGAAGTAGCCGGATCAGGCCACGCCGCTGAACACCGCCCGGCGCCGCGCCTGCTCAGATAAAGCGCGCCAGGGCGGCCACGTACTGGTCCGGCTTCTCGTTCATGGTCTGGTGCGAGCAGCCTTCGAAGATCTGCAGCTGCGAACCGGCGACGCCGCGGTGGATGGCCTCCTGGCAGTCGAGGGTCACCTCGTCGAACTCGCCGGCGGTGATCAGCGTCGGCACGCGGATGCGGCCGAGGTCGGCGCGGCGGTCCCAGTCCTTGATCACGCCGACGATGGTGAACTCATTGGGGCCGTTCATCACCCGGTAGGCGATCGACTTGCCGACGATGTCGATGGTCTCGTTCAGCTCCGGCGGCCAGGGCAGCCGGCGGCAGACGTGCAGCTCGTAGAAGCGCAGGACCAGGGCGGCGTATTCGTCGCTGTCGGTCTTGCCTTCAGCCTCCAGCGCGTGCATCCGCGCGCCGGCGCCGTCCGGCATCTCGCCGATCAGCCGCTGCATGCCCGCGACGGTCTGCGGAATGCTGGCGAGCGACCCGGCCAGGATCAGCCGGCTCACGCCCTCGCCGCGCCCCTGGCACATGTATTCGATGGCCAGCATCGAGCCCCACGAATGGCCGAAGAGCACGATCTCGCTCAGCCCCAGCGCCTCGCGCACCGCGTCGACCTCGTCGACGGCGCGCTGGATCGTATAGATCCCCTCGTCGGCCGGGCTGTCGGCCTTGCCGCATCCCAGCTGGTCGTAGAAGACCACGGCGCGGTCCTGCGCCAGCGCCTGCAGCGGAAGCAGGTAGTTGTGCCCGGCGCCAGGGCCGCCATGCAGCGTCAGGAGCGGGGGCTTCGGCCCATCGCCGACCTTGCGCCACCAGACCCTGCCGCCCGGCACGTCGGCCATGCCCTCGCGATCCGGTGTCATAGCTCACTCCACAGTCTGGTAGGGTCCCCGACGGCTCTCTAGCGCCGTACGCGCCAGCGGGCCACGGCGATCAAACTTGCGAGACGCGCATGCTCGACAACCTGCTGACCGAGGGCTTCGACCACCACGCCGCCGAGCCGGAGCGGCTGGCGCGCGAACTGGAGGCGGCGTCGCTCGACGGCGCGGGCGCCGCGACGCTGGTGGAATTCCTGCGGGTGGCGACGCACACCATCGGCGAGCATCTCGGCGACTGGCCACGGGCGCGGCGGCTGGCCGAGCGGGCGCTGGAAGGCCGCACACCGGCGGCCGAGACCGCGAAGGCCTGGGCGCATCTCTCCGTGGCGCGGCTGCTGGCAGGCGATACGGCGGGCGGGCTCGCGGCCGAGCTGGCCTTCCTCGGTGCGTCATCCAGCGGCCCCGAGACGGCGATGATCGAGGCGCGGTTCATGCTGGTGGCGGCGCTGGTGGGGTCGGGCCGCACCGGCGAGGCGGCGGCGCTCTACGACGCGGCCCTGGGGCTTGCCCGCGCCCTCGGCGAGGCGGCGCCGCACCGGGCGGTGGGGGTCGCCAGCAACAACCTGGCGACCGAGCTCCTGGAAGAGGCCTCGCGCACGCCGGACGAGGACGCGCTGATGCGGCGCGCGGCGGAGGCCTCGCACGAGTTCTGGCTGCAATGCGGGGACTGGCGCAACGACGAGCGCGGCCGCTACCTGAAGGCCCTGGTCGCCAACGTGCTGGGCGAGCCGGCGCAGGGGCTGGCGCACGCGCAGGCGGGGCTGGCGATCATCGCCGCGAACGGCGAGGCGCCGATCGACTTCGCCTTCCTCACCCTCGCCAGCGCCCACGCCCTGAAGCTGGCGGGCGACGCGGCGCAAAGCGCGGCGGCCCTGGCCGTCTCGGACGCCGCCGCGGCAGGCTGGGAGGATCCGGAGCTGCGGACCTGGTACGCCGACGAACGCGCGCGGATGATCGGGGCCTAGCCGCCGTCGCTTGCACAAGGGCCGTGCGTCCTTCGAGACGCCCGCTGGCGCGGGCCGTCAGGATGACGAAGGTGGGTGGGCTGCAACAAAGCTCGTCATGGTGAGGAGCGCTCGCCAGAGCGCGTCTCGAACCACGCAGGACGCTCGCGACAGCAAGTCCTGCTTTCCCTCGCGGCCCCGTTGCGCGGCGCGGGCGGCGGGGGCATGGGTCTTGCGAAACGAGGCGCGCCGGCAGACGCGCGCCCGGATGAAGGGAGACGCGTCGATGCCCGAAGCCATCCTCGAGCCGGACCTGCCGATCGTCGATCCGCACCACCACCTGTGGCACCGCACCGGCGCGCCGGCCATGCCGACGCCACCGCCCGGCCCGGTACATCCCTTCACCACCGTGGTCGCCCGCACCCCACGCTACCTGCTCGACGAGCTGCTGGCCGACATGACGAGCGGCCACAACGTCGTCGCCACCGTGTTCGTCCAGTGCGGGGCGATGTACCGCGCCGACGCGCCGGACGCGCTGAAGCCGGTGGGCGAGACCGAGTTCGTCAACGGCGTCGCGGCGATGGGCGCCAGCGGCGTCTACGGCAAGGCGCGGCCCTGCGCCGGCATCGTCGGCCACGCCGACTGCACCCTCGGCGAGGGGATCGACGCGGTGCTGGAGGCGCACCTGAAGGTCTCCGACCGCTTCCGCGGCATTCGCCACTCGTCGTCCCACGACGCCGACTCCGGCGTGCTGGGCCCGCTGTCGCGCCAGTCGCCGGGGCTCTACATGTCGGACGCCTTCCGCAAGGGCTACGCGCGGCTCGCCAGGTACGGCCTCTCGTTCGACGCCTGGTTGCTGGAGCCGCAGCTGCCGGAGGTCTACGACCTGGTCAAAGGCCACCCCGACATCCCGGTGGTGATCGACCACGTCGGCACGCCGCTGGGCCTCGCCAGCTATGAGGGCCGCCGCGAGGAGCGTTTCCCGATCTGGCGGGAGAACATGAAGAAGCTCGCCGAGCTGCCGCACGTGAACGTCAAGCTCGGCGGCCTCGCCATGGCGTTCTGCAACTTCCCATCGTTCCTGGCCGATCCGCCGGCGCCCTCGAGCCAACTGGCGGCGGAGTGGAAGCCCTACCTGGAGAGCTGCATCGAGCTGTTCGGCCCCGGCCGCTGCATGTTCGAGAGCAACTTCCCGGTCGACCTCGGCTCGTGCGACTACGCCACGCTGTGGAACGCCTTCAAGGCGTTCGCCAAGGGCTATTCGGCGGACGAGAAGGCCGACCTCTTCGCCGGCACGGCCAAGCGCGTCTACCGGCTCAAGCTTCCCAACTAGACCCGATCGGAGAGCCCCCATGGCCATCGATTTCGAGATTCCCGCCGAGGCCCAGGCCATCCGCGAGAAGGTGCGCCAGTGGGTGCATGACGAGTGCATCCCGGCCGAGAAGCGGCTGCTGGACGGCGAGGACTACAAGACGGTGCTGAACGAGCTGCGCGTGAAGGCGCGCGGCCAGGGCCTGTGGTGCCCCTTCATCCCGCCCGAATACGGCGGCATGGGCCTTGGCCCGCTCGCCAACGCGCTCGTCCAGATGGAGCTGGGCGAAAGCTACCTCGGGGCGCTGTCGATGAACACGCAGGGCCCCGACGACGCCACCATGCTCACCCTGCTGACCCACGGCACCGAGTTCCAGAAGGAGAAGTTCCTCAAGCCGCTGCTGAACGGCGAGAAGCGCATCTGCTACTCGATGACCGAGAAGGCCGCCGGCGCCGACGCCACCGGCATGCAGACCCGCGCGGTGAAGGACGGCAACGAGAACTATGTGCTGAACGGCGAGAAGTGGTTCTCGTCGGCCGCCTCTTCCGCCGACATCGCCCTGGTCATGGCCAAGACCGACCCGGACGCGCCGCGCCACCAGCAGTTCTCCACCTTCCTGGTGGAGCTGCCCAACCCCGGCTACCGGATCAAGCGCGACATCCCGACCATGGCCGCCGAGGGGCCGCTCAGCCACATCATGGGCGGCGGCCACGCCGAGATCGAGATCAAGGACCTGGTGGTGCCGGCCGAGAACCTGCTGGGCGGCGAAGGCCAGGGCTTCAACATGGGCCAGCACCGGCTCGCTTACGGGCGGCTGCGGCACGGCATGCACAACGTCGCCATGGCCCAGCGGGCGCTCGACATGGCCACGGCGCGGGTGACCAACCGCTCGACCTTCGGCAGCCCGCTGCACCAGCGCCAGGCGGTGCAGTTCATGCTCGCCGAGTGCGCGACCGAGCTCTACATCTCGCGCCTGATGCTGCTGCACATCGCCTACAAGGCGGAAAAGGGCCTGGACCTGCGGCAGGAGAACTCGATCGCCAAGGTCTACCTCGCCAACATGGTGCACAAGGTGGTCGACACGGCCATCCAGCTGCACGGCGCGCTGGGCTACTCGATGGATACCCCGCTGGCCCGCTGGTACACCCAGATCCGCTCCCAGCGGCTGGTCGACGGCCCGGACGAGGTGCACCGCTGGACGGTGGGCCGCAACGTCATCCGCGCCTACCAGAAGGACGGCACCACGGCGGCCGCCGCGGGCGGGGACCTGGTCTGAATCTCCTCCCCGCAGGGGGAGGGGGACCCCGAAGGGGTGGAGGGGGTCTGACGCCGCGCGCCGTGCTGCCGGCACATCCACAGCTGCCTTCAACTTCGGCCGCGCGTTTGTGCGACCGGAAAGATGCCTGACAGTTTAGTCCGGTTACATCGCTGACAGTCCGTGCGGCGGGGGTTGGCCCGCTTCGGAGCCGGGCGGCCGCCCGGCTCCGAAGCGGGAGATGCGGTTGGTGGTTCGGTCGATGAGGA
>DASXEN010000196.1:0-12287 GCA_036490095.1 Caulobacteraceae bacterium | reverse complement strand
CCGAGCTGCGCGGCTTCCACCTCAAGACCGCGGACGGGCCGGTCGAGGGCAAGGCCTTCATCGACCCGGTGTGGGCGAGGATCGTCGCCTGGAACTCCGACAACGTGCCGCGCGTCCAGCGCGACGCCACCCGCGATCAGGTGGCCGCGCTGCTGAAGGACCGGCCGGACGGCGCGGCTTTGCTGCGGCGTTTCGACGAGCTGGCCGACCGCGTGGACGAGCCGGCGGCCGCCTGAGCTGATTTCGGCGGCGGCCGCGCGGCCGCCGCTTGTTTTGCCAATTTTCCAAGGATCCATTCGATGAAGTACCGCAAGCTCGGCGCGAGCGACCTCGACGTCTCGGAAATCTCCCTCGGCTCGTGGCTGACCTACGGGGTCGGCGTCGAGCGCGACAAGGCCAAGGCCTGCGTCGACAAGGCCTTCGACCTCGGCATCAACTTCATCGACACCGCCAACGTCTACGGCCGCGGCGCCGCCGAGAGCGTGCTGGGCGACCTGCTGGCCGGCCGGCCGCGCGATAGCTACGTGCTGGCGACCAAGGTGTTCGGCCAGATGAGCGACACCGACCAGGGCCTCTCGCGCGCCCAGATCGAGAAGCAGATCGACGCCTCGCTGCAGCGCCTGCGGGTCGACCACGTCGACCTCTACCAGTGCCACCGCTACGACACGAACACGCCGCTGGAAGAGACGATGGAGGCGCTCACCGAGGTGGTGAAGGCGGGCAAGGCGCGCTGGATCGGCTTCTCCGAGTGGTCGCCGGCCAACATCGAGGCGGCCTTCGCGCTGAAGGGCGTCGAGCGCTTCGTCTCCAGCCAGCCGCAGTACTCGCTGCTGTGGCGCCGGCCGGAGGCCAAGGTGATCCCGCTCAGCGCCGCCAATGGCGTCTCGCAGATCGTCTGGTCGCCGCTGGCGCAGGGCGTGCTCTCCGGCAAGTACCAGCCGGGCGCGGCGCCGCCGGCCCAGTCGCGCGCCACCAGCGATCAGATGAGCGGGGCGATGCAGAACTGGCTGCGGCCCGACATCCTGGAGCGGGTGCAGCAGCTGAAGCCGATCGCCGCCAAGGCCGGCTGCAGCCTCACCCAGTTCTCGCTGGCCTGGGTGCTGCGCGAGCCGAACGTCGCCTCGGCCATCGTCGGCGCCAGCCGCCCCGAGCAGCTGCAGGAGAACGCCGGCGCGTCCGGCCTGGCCATCGACCCGGCGCTGTTCCGCGAAGCCGAGGACCTGGTCGCCGACCTCGAGCGCGCCCGCTGACGCCCGGCCGGCGCGGGCTGAGAGGCCAGCCATGCCCCGGCTCACCGAGGACGACTATCGCCGCCGGTTCCGCGACCCGGCCTTCGGCGCCGACCTCGCCGAGGTTGTCCGGGCGCGCCACAGCCTTGTCGGGCCGCTGGTGCGCAAGGTCGAGGGCTCCAGCCTGGTGTTCCGCGCCGGCGCCGGCCCCTGGCTGAAGCTGACGCCGCCATTCTTCGCCGACTCCTTCGACGCCGAGGTCGCCGCGACGGCGGCGGCGGCCGGCAAGCTGCCGGCGCGGATTCCGGAGCTGATCGAGGCCGGCTGGGTGGAGGACTGGCGCTACCTGGTCTCGGCGCACGTGCCGGGCGTGCAGGCCGGCGAGGTGCTGGGCGAGCTGGACGGCGCCGAGCGCGAGGCGCTGGCGAGCGACCTCGGCGCCTTCATGCGGGCATTCCACGCCGTCGAGGCGCCAGGCTTCGAACGCCCGTTCGGGCCTTGGCCGGCCTATCTGGCGCGGCGGCTCGGCGACGCGGCGGCGATCCACGCCGGCCGCGGGACGCCGGCGGCCTGGGTCGGGCGGATCGCCGCGTTCCTAGCGCGCCATGACCCGGCGCTGTCGGCGCTCGGCCCGCCGGTACTGGTCCACGCAGACCTCACCGCCGAGCATGTGATGCTGGAGCGCGCCGGCGGCCGCTGGCGGCTCTCCGGCGTCCTCGACCTGGCCGACGCCATGACCGCGCCCGCCGAGCTCGACCTGATCGCGCCGTTCGTCGAGCTGTTCCGCGGCGACGCGGCGTTACAAGCCAGGCTAGCCGCCGCGGCGGGCGTCGGCCGCCTCGGGCCGGAGCTGACGATGGCGCTGGCCATGCAGCACCGCTTCTTCCGCTTCGACGACTGGTTCGCCGGCGAGATCGCGGCCGGCTGCGTGACAATCGAGGCGGTGGCCGCGGCGGCGTTTCCGGGTGGATAGAGCGGAGGCGCGGCCTCTGGTTTTTGGGCCACGGAAAACACGGCAACCACGGAAAGCAGCACACGTCTCGCCCCACCCACCAGTGTCATCCCGGAGAGCCCGCCGTCAGGCGGGACTCGTCCGGGATCTACTTCCACCGAAGGCGCCGAGGAGATCCCGGACGACTCCGCTTCGCGGGTCTCCGGGATGACATGGTTGGTGGGTAAAGGCCCGATGTGTCCGTCCGTGTTTTCCGCGGTCAAAAAGCCCGCGCAAGCGACCTACGGCTCGATCGGAATCCCCCCGCATTTGCCCGCCGCCCGCACCGGATTGCACACCGCGATCTCCCCATCCGGCAGCCGCACCTGGTAGCTGGTGAGCCCTGGCTCGGGGTGGCGGTAGTCGGTGGAGACGTATTGGGCGCCGGACTTCAGGGCGTCGTCGCGGCGGGCGGTGTCGCCGGAGCGGGCCTCGACGGTGTCGGCGTCGGCGCGGGTGCGCACCAGGTAGCCGGCCTTCACGTCGGCGGCGATGCGGGCGTCGTCCGAGTGCTCGTTGAGGGTGATGTAGGCGCCGTCGGGCGAGGCCTCGTCGGTGTTGAGGAACAGCACCCGGCCCTCCAGCGACCGGCGCCCGCCGCGGTAGGCGTCGTCGTGCTTCCTGCCTTCGTCGAGCACGAACAGCACCCGGCCCCGCGCGGCCCCCAGCGTCGGCCAGCCGTGCTTCAGCACCGCCTCGCGCAGCGTCGGGTAGGCGCCGCGCACGTCGTCGGGGGTGATCAGCTCGCGGGGCGAGAACAGCTGCCGGATCTCCGCATCCAGCGCGTCGTAGGCCGCGGTGGTGAAGGGCAGCTCGTCGACCCCGCCCGGCGCGCGGGTCTTCTCGTCGTTGGTGTTCATGGTGATCAGGATCGGCACGTGGCGCGGATGGGCGCGCGACCAGTCGCGGATGATTGTCAGGCACGCCTTGAAGGTCAGGCAGTTGGAGTGGAAGTCCACGTCCTGGATGTGCAGCACCTTGAAGCCGGGCCGGGACATGGCGGCGACGTAGGCCGGGTCCTCGGGCAGGTGCGCCAGGCGCAGGCCCGCCGGGTGGGCGAAGCGGCCGCCCTCGGGGTCGTAGGCGAGATCGAGCTCCAGCGCCCGCGCCCCGTCGTTCAGCTGGTCGGCGAGCGGGCGGTGGGCGTAGTCCAGCCCCAGCCAGCCCTTCGGCGAGAAGCTGCGGATCAGCGTGGTCAGCACCGGCGAGCGCAGGTGGTAGCTGTTGTGGGTGCCGATGGTGAGGATGTCGTTGAGGTGGAGGTTGTGGTCCATCCAGGCCTGGGCGCAGTCGTGGCCGGCCTTGGCGGCGTCGGGGGCGTGCAGGTCGCAGGCCGCCTGCGCCACCGTGGCGAAGAGCGCCATCGCCGCCGCACAAAGTCCCGCCCGCGCCGCCGCGCGCCAACGTCCAGCCATTTCCGAAACTCCAGGCCCGGGTCCCGCCGCGGCGTCTCTAGCGGTCCTCGACCCGCTCGACCAGGAAATGCCGGCCGTCGGGGTCGTCGATCTCCACCACCCAGGCGTCGGGGTCGATGCGGACGGCGCGGGCGATGTAGGCGTCGACGTCGGCCTCGTCGGTGGAGGCGATCGGCTGCATCCACACCGACTCGCCGTCGCCGCGCACGGCCTCGGCGTAGAGGTGGGTGGCGCCGGCCCGGCGGTTGACCTGCTTGACCAGCACCGAGCCGCCGCGAGCGTCGCCGCGCCGCCCCACCGTGGCGAAGGCGCCGCCCTGGTTGGCCCGCCGGATCAGCGCGTAGACCCAGATGTCGGTGTCGAACTGCAAGGGGGGAGACCTTCCGCCGCGGGGCCGGGTAATCGGCGGGAAACCATAAGGCCGTAGGTCGGAAGGCCTCAACTGGCGGGGGCGCAATGCCGGCTTGGCGAAGGATGGCGGGGGCGGCGGCCGGCGCGCTCGCGCTGGCGGCGGCCGGCGCGGCCGGTGGCGCGACGCCGGCGGTCGAGCTCTTCTACCAGCGCGCGCTGATGAGCGCCGCCGGCGCGGCCTGCCGGCTCTTCGCGCCCGACGTGGCCGGCGCGCTGGCGGCCTCCAAGGCGCAGGCCCGCGGCGCGGCGCTGCGCTCGGGCGTCGCCGCCGGCGACCTGGCGATGCTGGAGCAGCGGGCGCAGGTGGCGGCCGGCACGGCCGGCTGCGCCTCGCCGGACATCGCCGCGGGGGCCGAGCGGGTGCGGGCGGCGTTCGTCGGCTACGCCCACCTCGACCGCATGGACTTCCCCGGCGAGCTGTCGCGCTGGAGCGCGGTGCGGCCGGCCGCCGACGGCGGCGCGCACTGGGCGGTGAGCCAGCAGGGCCGCTTCGGCTGGGACCAGCTGCAGTTCGGCGTGGTCAGCCACGGCGCCGGCCGGCCGCTGATGGCGGTGGCGAGCTTCGCCGACGGCGCGGCGCCGTCGAGCGCGCGGCTGGTGATGCGCGACGCCGCCGAGACCAGCGGGCCCTATCTCGATCCGCGCGTGGCCGACCTCGCCGGCCGCGTCCCCATCGACGGGCGCCTGCCGCCGCGCTCGGCCACCCGGGTGTTCGCCGCCGAAGCGATGAGCCCGGCCGGCGCCGACCTGCGCGCGCCAGGCATGGCCGACGCCTGGGCGTTCCGCTTCCCGGCCGCCGCCGCCGAGGCCCTGGCCGGGCTCGATCCGCGCGAGGCGGTGGCGGTGGAGTTCACCATCCCCGGCGACGACGGCGACACCGTGCGCACCGCCTACCTGGAGGTCGGCGACTTCGCCGCCGCCCGCGCCTTCGCCTCGATCGCCCAGCGTTAGAACGGCGACATCGCCGGCGGCCCGTCCCTTCTCCCCTTGCGGGAGAAGGTGGCGCGCAGCGCCGGATGAGGGGTCGACGGGCGCTTGTGGCTTAGCTTCCAGCCGGCAAATCCCCGGAGTTCGGCGCGACCCCTCATCCGTCAGCTTCGCTGACACCTTCTCCCGCAAGGGGAGAAGGGACACTGCGCCTAGCGGTGCGGGGTGAAGGCGATCACGTTGTCGCCGTGGGCGGCGGCGCGCGGCGGTGGTGACGTTGGCGGCGGCGAGGTTGGCGGCGCCGGGCTGGCGGCCTCGACGTCCATCACCGGCAGCTTGACCGAGACGGCGGTACCCTCGCCGACGATGCTGCGGATCACCATCGCGCCGCCGTGCAGCTCGGCGAAGGCGCGCACCAGCGACAGTCCGAGGCCCGTGCCCTGCGAGCGCTGGTCGGCGCCGCCGGCCTGCTCGTAGGGCTGGCCTAGCCGCTCCAGGTCGTCCGGGGCGATGCCGACGCCGGTGTCGGCGACGATGATCTCCAGCTCCTGGCCCTTGGAGCGGGCGATCACGTTCACCTGGCCGCCGGCCGGGGTGAACTTCAGGGCGTTGGAGACCAGGTTGAGCACGATCTGCTTGATCGCCCGGCGGTCGGCGTTGACTTCCAGCGGGGTCGGCGGCAGCGCGCCGCGCAGCGCGATCTTGGCCGCGTCGGCCTGCACCCGCTCCAGCCGCAGCGCCGCCGAGACGGCCTCGCGGGCGTCGAACGGCTCCAGCGCCAGGGTGAAGCGGTCGGCCTCGATCTTCGACATGTCGAGCACGTCGTTGATCAGGTCCAGCAAGTGGCCGCCCGATTCGTGGATCAGCCCGGCGTATTCGGCGTAGCGGTCGGGCAGCGGCCCGAACAGCTGGGTGCGCATGGCGTCGGAGAAGCCGATGACGGCGTTCAGCGGCGTGCGCAGCTCGTGGCTCATGTTGGCCAGGAAGCGCGACTTGGCGACCGCCTGCGCCTCCGCGTCGGCCTTGCCCTGCGCCAGCCACGCCTCGACGGCGCGCTCGCGGCTGGCGTCGCGGACCAGGACGGCCATCTCGCCGCGATGCAGGGCGCGCAGCTCCACCGCCAGGAACCGGTCCGGCGCCAGCGGCGGCGAGAAGCCGACGCTGGCGGCGCCGCTGCGGCGCACCAGCGCCAGCGCGGCCCTGGCGGCGTCGCGGTGCGCCTCTCCGGCCAGCTGCTCGAACGGCTTGCCGATCAGGGTGAGGTCGCCGTCCTCCGGCGCGCCGCAGAACACCTCGCGGATCACCCCGTCGGCGTCGAGGCGCGCCAGCAGGTGGGGCTCGGCGTTGAGCAGGGTGCGCAGGCGGCTGGCCTCGTTGGCGCGGGCGACTTCGCGCTCCCCGGCGCGGGCCTTGGCCAGCTGCAACGCCGAGGCGACGCCGACGGCGCAGAGGATCAGCACCAGCAGCGGCAGCCAGGGACCGCCGGACGGCGGCGCGCCGAGCAGGCCGCCAACGGCGGCCAGCGCGATGATCGCCACGGCGGCCAGCGTCAGGGCCGCGCCGAGGGCGATGAAGCGGCGCCCGTTCAGGGTCGCCATCGCCGCCGCCGGCATCAGCGCCAGCGCGGCCATCGGGCCGGCGAGGCCGCCGCCGAGGGCGACGGCGGCGCCGATGCAGATCGGCCAGGCCAGCGCCAGCAGCGCCGTCGCCCCCGGCGTGCGCCAGCGCAGCAGCTGGCCGAGCACGCCGGGGATGGCCGCGGCGCCCAGCGCGTAGTTGAGCCACAGGTTGACGCCGTCGGTCGGCCAGGCGAGGCAGGCGACGATGAACGACGCGGCCCAGGCGGCGTGCCAGTTGGCCGCCTCCCGCCGCGCTCTGGTCTCGGTCTCGGCGTCCGCCGCGTCCACGCGTCTCATCATCCCGGTCAAAGCAGCCCCCAGCCTAGCGTTTCCGGCGCCGCTCCGCGAGCCGGCTCAATCCCCAGGCGATCCGCCGCAGGCGCGGGCCTGTGGACAGAAACGGAATCGTAAGTGCGCAACGGCCAAGGTGGCGGACAACGAAGCGCAACTTGCGAGGCGGCGTGGCTCAGGCGGCGTCCATGGTGACGGGCATGGTGACGGGCACGGCGACGGCTGGCGAGGAGGCCGCCGGGCCGCGTCGCCGCGCGGCGCTCGACGCCCAGAAGCGCTCGTTCCTGCGGATGGTCAGCCACGAGCTGCGCACGCCGCTGAACTCGATCATCGGCTTCTCCGAGATCATCGCCTGCGAGCTGTGCGGCCCGCTGGGCTCGCCGCAGTACCGCGAATACGCCGAGCACGTGCGCCAGAGCGGGCTGAAGCTGCTGCGGCTGGTCAACCAGGTGCTGGAGATCGCCCGCCTCGACGGCCATGCGACCGACCTCGACGCGACGCCGGAGCTGATCGACCACGCGGTCGACGACGTGCTGGAAGCGCTGCGCGACGATATCGCCGCGCGCCGCATCCGCCTGGTGGTGGAAGACGAGGGCCGCCTGCCCGGCGTGCTCGCCGACCCCCGCGGCCTGCGCACGGTGTTGACCAACCTGCTGCAGAACGCCGTCAGCTATTCGCCCGAGGGCGGTGAGGTGCGGCTGCGGGCGCGGCGGACGGCGGCCTGCGTGCGGATCACCATCGAGGACGACGGCGAGGGCGTCGACCCCGCCGACATCCCGCGCCTGATGCGCCCGTTCGAGCAGGGCCAGAACGCGCTGACCCGCTCCACCGAGGGCGCGGGGCTCGGCCTGCCGATCGTGGCGCTGCTCTGCGAGGCGATGGGCGGGGCGCTGCGGATCGTCAGCCGGCCCGGCCAGGGTCTCAGGGCCGAGGTGGCGCTGCCGGCCGCCTGAGCCGGCTTCGTTGCGGCCCCGGCGCGGCGGCCCTACATCCGGGCTTCGATCAATCGAAGGACCTCAAGGCTTGGGCATCGACGACGAGCTCGAGGAGCTGGCGGCCGAGTTCGAGCTGCTCGGCGACTGGGAGGAGCGCTACCGCCACGTCATCGACCTGGGGCGCGAGCTGGCGCCGCTGAGCGGGCCGGAGCGCTCGGACGCCAACAAGGTGCGCGGCTGCGCCAGCCAGGTCTGGCTGGTCACCGAGCCGCAAGGGAGCGGCGCGCTGACGTTCCGCGGCGATTCCGACGCCCATATCGTCCGCGGCCTGATCGCCATCCTGCTGCGGCTGTTCTCCGGGCGCATGCCGGCCGAGATACTGGCGTTCGACGCCAAGGCGGCGTTCCAGAAGCTCGGCCTCACCGGCGCGCTGTCCTCGCAACGCTCCAACGGCCTCTTCTCGATGGTCGAGCGCATCCGCCGCGACGCAGCCGCCGAGGCGGCCTCGGCGGCTTAGGCTCGATCCCTATCCCCTAACGACGGTCACCGCCGGCCTTTGTGCCGGCGGCCCATGAACACCGATTGTGGGGTGGCCATGCGGCCGCACGGCCATGGCTGGCACGGTGTGCATGGGTGGCCGGCACAAAGGCCGGTCATGACCGAAAAGAGGGGGTGGCGGACATCTTAAGTTGAGCGCAAGCACCCTTCTAAGGCGAGACCCCCGTTACGCCCGTCTAAAGCCCCGCCAGCAGCTTTGGTGCCGATACCACTAGTACCCTAGCGGCCGCCCTGCGCAAGGCCCCTCAGCGGCCTTCCTACGGCCTCCTGGAGGCATGCCTGGGGATGGACCCCGCCTTAAGCCGCCCGGATTCCGCTCAGGTGCTGGTCGCGGGGGGCGAGGACGGCGTCGTAGCCGAGGATGACGTCGACGTCGTGGCCGTTGGTGGCCAGGGGCAGGCGCAGCCACAGCAGCGTCATGTGCGAGGCGCCGCGCCAGGCCATGCTGTGCTGGCCGACGCGCGGCCGGGCCTCGGCCACCACCTGGTCCAGCTCGGCGCGCCAGTAGGCGGCGGCCACCTCGCTGTAGACGTCGGTGAGGCGCTTGCCGGTGATCTCGCCGCCGTAGACGCCGTAGAGGCCGGTGCCGGCCAGCCGCAGGCGGTAGTCGAGCGGCTCGCGCAGCACCTGGGTGAGGCTGACGGTGGGCAGCAGGCGCTTGATCCGCCCCGGGTCGAGATCGCGGCGGCAGGGCAGCGTCCCCCGCTGGCGCAGTCCTGCCCAGTAGGCGAACAGCTCCTCATGGGCCCTGAGGGCCGTGGTTGGCGCGCCAAGTTGCGTGTTCATCTGCAGATTCGTTAACAACCCCTTGGAATCGCAGCGAATCACTTATCGCTCATCGGGCGAATCGGTGGAAGCGCAAATCGTGCGCCCGCAATGATTTCCAATCGCCGTCGCCTCGGCGCCCGGCGGCCCGAAACCGCCAAGCCCCGGATATGGCGACGAAAAGGCCCGCGCCGCTCTCCCGGCGCGGGCCTTGGTTCGAACGCTGAGGCGGACTAGCGGCGCTTGCTGCGCGCGGCTTGCCGGCCGCCTTGGCCCAGGCCCATCTGCTTGGCGAGGTCCGAGCGCGCCTTGGCGTAGTTCGGCGCGACCATCGGGTAATCCTTCGGCAGGTTCCACTTGGCCCGGTATTCCTCGGGGCTCATGTTGTACTTGGTGCGCAGGTGGCGCTTCAGCGACTTGAACTTGCGGCCGTCCTCCAGGCAGACGAGGTAATCGGGGGTGATCGACCGGCGGACCGGCACCGCCGGCTCCTTCGGCGCCACCTCGGCCGGCTCGCCGCCGCCGGTGATGTTGGTCAAGGCGCGGTGCACGCTCTGGATCAGCGCCGGCAGGTCGCTGGTGGCGATCACGTTGTTGCCGACGTAAGCCGACACGATATCGGCGGTCATCTCTATGACTTCGGATTTTTCATCCATGACTCTTGGTTCCGTCCTGCCCTGACAATAGGAATTTTCAGCTGACCCCTCAGATCAGTGGTGGGCTTCTTATCGAAGGCTAGCGGATATCACAAGCACGCAGGACGTTCTTGTTTTCACGATTCACAACCAAGATCAGCAAAGGAAATGCTGATCGTCGAACGGTATGCGCTGTGCTCGACTGCGGTGGCCTCTTGCGGCCAGCCTTTGCCTCAGCGCTTGAGGTCGGCGCCGAAGGCCAACATTGCCGCGCGCTGTGGCACGGAGAACTCATCCACCGCCGCGTCGTCCTCGTCCCGGATCGCCTTGATCAGAGTCGGCGTCATCGCCGAGGACAGCGACCAGTTCCAGTAGCGCAGCACCGTCTGCGCCCGATCGACCGCGACCATGTCGTAGATGGTGGAGACGCGGGCGAAGGCCGGCGTGGGGTCACCGGATTCGGTGGTGTCCGGCCGGCGCAGGGCGCGCCACAGCTGGCGCAGCGAGGCGCGCGGCAGGCCGGTGGCCTTGCATAGCACCGCCAGCCCCTCGCCGCCGGGGTCGGTCATGATCTTGGCCCCGGTCATCGGCTTGATGCCGGCCAGGTAGGCTAGCTCCTCGGCGACCTCGCGAGTGAGGCCGTCCTCGGCCACCTCCACCGCCTCCTCGAGGCTGGCGAACGGGCTCTTCTCGATGGCGGCGCGGTTGCGCTGGCGCCGCTCGATGAACTGCAGCGCCTTGCGGGTCAGCTCGTCCTGCCAGCCCTCCTCGGCGGCCATCGGGAAGACGTCGCCGGCGGCCTCCTGCAACACCTCGCGGGAGACGGCGAACCGCTGCAGGATCACCCGCCGCGCATCGGCGTCGGCCCACCAGAACAGCACGTAGGCATGGTTGGGGCGCAGCTCCGGACGGCGCAGCAGCATCGGCACCAGCTGCGACTGGTGCTGGGTCATGGCGACCACGCTCTCCACCGCGGCGGGCGACAGCCGCGCCTGGTCGTTGCGCAGCAGCGATTCGACCACCAGCGTCTCGCCGACGTCGACCAGCGCCTCGCTCACCACCTCGGAGACCCCGCGGCGCTGGGCGATCAGCCGGCGGTGCGCGCCGGTGGCGTTGCGGATGCAGTCCATCAGGTCGGCGTCGCTGAGCGCGGTCGACTCGGCCAGCAGCGGATAGGCGATGTCGAGCTCGTCGCGCAGGATCAGCCGCACCAGGCAGTTGGGAATCTCGGCGAGGTTGGCGATGCGGCGCGCGACGCGGGCCCGCTCGTCGAACTCGGCGTCGCGCAGGATCTCCACCAGCAGGTCGGCGGTGACCGAGCGCTCGAAGCTGTTCACCCGGCTGGAGGGCAGGCTGACCACGTCGGCCAGCCGCTTCAGCAGCGCCAGCCGCGAGCGGCGCCGCGGCCGTTCCGCCTCGATCGGCGGCGTCTCGGCGTCGCCGAGCTGCAGGGTGTCGCTCATGGAATCGCGCGCGTTTTCGATCGTGGACGGCGATGAGACCAGAGCGGTGTTAACCGGGCGTTAGTCGCCCCGGACGGCCCGGGATCAGCGGAAGTCGGGCGCTGACCACTGCGGCCAGATATCGGGCAGGTCGGCGCTGACTTTGTCCGGGAAGCTCGGCGCGCGCTTGGCCAGGAACGACTCGACGCCCTCTCGCACGTCGGCTTGCGCACCGCGGAAGTGGATGCCGCGGCTGTCGGCCATGTGCGCCTCCATCGGGTGGGCGGCGCCGGCCATGCGCCAGATCAGCTGGCGGGTGATGGCGATCGAGACCGGGGCGGTGTTGTCGGCGATCTCGCGGGCCAGCGCCCGGGCGGCGGGCAGCAGCTCGTCCGGCGCGTGGACCGAGCGCACCAGCCCCTTCTCCTTGGCCTCGGCGGCCGGGAAGACGCGGCCGGTGAAGCACCACTCCAGCGCCGTCTGCGGCCCCACCAGGTGTGGCAGGAACCAGGACGACGCCGCCTCCGGGTTGAGCCCGCGCCGGGCGAAGACGAAGCCGTAACGGGCCTCGGTGGAGGCGAGCCGGATGTCCATCGGCAGCTGCATGGTCACGCCGACGCCTACCGCCGGGCCGTTGCAGGCGCTGATCACCGGCTTCAGGCATTCGAAGATGCGCAAGGTCAGCCGCCCGCCGCCGTCGCGGACGACGCCGTTCACCCGCCCCTCCTCGCGCGCCGCCTCCTGCGGGCCGGTGCGGTCGAAGGTCGAGCCGCCGGCCGAGAGGTCGGCGCCGGCGCAGAAGCCGCGGCCGGCCCCGGTGACGATCACCGCGCGCACCGCGTCGTCGGCGTCGATGGCGTCGAAGGCGGCGATCATGTCGGTCATCATCTGGCCGGTGAAGGCGTTGAGCCGCTCCGGCCGGTTCAGCGTGATCGTCGCGATCCCGTCGTCGACGTCGTAGAGGATGGTCTCGAAGGTCGGCATGGCGCGGCTCCCTGGTGCGGGCGCCATCGCCGCCTGCTTCACCCGGCGGGAGTCAAGCCGGCCGGGCTGGTTGGAAAGTAGGGAC
>DASXEN010000193.1:0-18801 GCA_036490095.1 Caulobacteraceae bacterium | reverse complement strand
AGGCGAGCGCGAGGCCGATCAGGACGATCTTCACCACCCAGTCGGCGGCCATGAACATGTGGATGACGTTGAACGTCTCGGGCGTGATGGCGGCGTCGGGGTTCATGGCGCTCCTGAGGGGAACCGAGGCGCGGATGGCGCCGCGGCATGGTGAAACTATGACGTGGTTTCGGTGAGAAACGGCGACAACCGCCCGGTCAGTTCCGGCGGCGGGCGGCGGGGCCGTCCGTCCAGGCGGATGCAGACCACCTCGACCTCAGCCTCGCAGATCGTCTCGCCCTCTCTGACGATCCGCTGCAGCGCCTCCATCCGCACCCCGCGGCCCTGGCGGAATCGCGTGCGCACCTCCAGCGCGTCGTCGACCCTGGCGGCCTTGCGGTAGTCGACCGAGAGCCGGGTGACGGTGAAGGCGCACGGCTCCGCCAGCGCCAGCAACGCTGCGTGCTCCACGCCGACGGCGCGCAGGAACTCGGTGCGGCCGCGCTCGAAGAAGCGCAGGTAGCTGGCGTGGTAGACCACGCCGGTGAAGTCGGTGTCCTCGTAGTAGACCCGCACCGGCAGCACATGCTCGCGGCCGTCGAAGGCGCCGGAACTGGGCGGCGGCGCGGACATCACGCCTCGGTGTCGAACAGTCCCGGCTGCGCCGCCGGGCCGGCCGGGGGCGTCAGGCCGAGGTGCAGGTAGGCCTTGCCGCAGGCGAGGCGGCCGCGCGGCGTGCGCTGGATGAAGCCCTGCTGCAGCAGGAAGGGCTCGATCACGTCCTCCACCGCGTCGCGCGCCTCGGCGATGGCGTAGGCCAGCGTCTCCACCCCGGCCGGGCCGCCGCCGTAGTGCTCGATCAGGGCGGTGAGGTAGCGGCGGTCGAGGGCGTCGAGGCCGGCTTCATCCACCTCCAGCCGGGCCAGCGCCTGCGCCGCGGCCGGGCGGTCGATCAGCGGCGCGCCGTCGGCGGCGGCGAAGTCGCGCACCCGCCGCAGCAGCCGCCCGGCGACGCGCGGCGTGCCCCGGGCGCGGGCGGCGATCTCGGCGGCGCCGTCGGGCGCCAGCGCCACGCCGAGCTTGCGCGCCGCGCCGGTCAGCACCTGCTCCAGCTCGGCGTGGGTGTAGAAGTTGAGCCGCAGCGGGATGCCGAAGCGGTCGCGCAGCGGCGTCGCCAAGAGGCCGGCGCGGGTCGTCGCCGCCACCAGGGTGAAGGGCGCCAGGTCGATGCGGATCGAGCGCGCCGAGGGGCCCTCGCCGATCACCAGGTCCAGCGCATGGTCCTCCATCGCCGGATAGAGTATCTCCTCGACGTTGGCGGGCAGCCGGTGAATCTCGTCGATGAAGAGGACGTCGCGCGGCTCGAGGTTGGTGAGGATGGCCGCCAGGTCCCCGGCCTTGGCCAGCACCGGCCCGGAGGTGGCGCGGAAGTTCACCCCCAGCTCGCGGGCGACGATCTGCGCCAGGGTGGTCTTGCCCAGCCCCGGCGGGCCGAAGAGGAGCACATGGTCCAGCGCCTCGCCGCGCGAGCGGGCCGCCTCGATGAACACCTTCAGGTTGGCCTTGGCCTGCGCCTGGCCGACGAACTCGGCCAGCGTCTGCGGCCGCAGCGCCCGGTCGACCGGCTCCAGCGGCTGCGGCTCGGGGGAGACGAGGCGCTCGTTCATCGCGGTTCCCCTCCCCCGCTTCGCGGGGCAGGAACGGAAGCTCCTCCCCTGTCGCGCAGACGACGGGGGAGGTGGCTCGGCGCGCTGCAAGCGCGGCGAGACGGAGGGGGCGCAAAGCCGCGCAAACCCCTCACCGGCCCAACTCCTGCAGCGCCGCCTTGATCAGCGCCGGCTCCAGCGTCTCCTCGCCCAGCCGCGCGGCGGCGCTCTCGACCACGCGGCGGGCGGCGGCTTCGGCGATGCCGAGGCCCATCAGCGCCGCGACCGCCTGGCCGGAGGGCGAGGCGGCGGCCGATGCGGCCGCCGGGCCGGAGCCGGCGTGGAAGGCGGCGACGGCGGCGCTGCCGATCGGCTTGTCCTTCAGCTCGGTGACGATGCGCAGCGCCAGCTTCGGCCCGACGCCGTTGGCGCGCGCCACCGCGGCCTTGTCGCCGCGCTGCGCCGCGCCGGCCAGCTCGGCCGGGCTCAGCACGTCCAGCACCCCCAGCGCCGCCTTCGGGCCGACGCCCTGGATTTCCTGCAGCGCCACGAACACCTGCCGCTCGTCGCGGGTCAGGAAGCCGTAGAGGCGCAGGCCCGCCTGGTCCGACCATTGCGACTCGATCTGCAGCGTCGCCTCGTCGCCGAGCGGCGGCAGCCGCCCCAGCGTCCGCGCCCCGCAGCGCACGAGGTAGCCGACCCCGCCGACGTCGATCAGCGCCTCCTCCTCGCCGACCTCGGCCACTTCTCCTCTCAGGCGGCCGATCATGCCGCTGCTCCGAAGCTGCGCGCCCGGCGGGCGTGGGCGTGGCAGATGGCGACGGCGAGCGCGTCGGCGGCGTCGGCGGTCGGGTGGCCGGCCGTGGGCAGCAGGCGGGCGACCATGAAAGCGACCTGGTCCTTGTCCGCCCCGCCGGTGCCGACCAGCGCCTTCTTGACCACCTTGGCCGCGTATTCGGCCACCGACAGGCCGGCGGCGGCGGGCGCCAGCATCGCGGCGGCGCGGGCGTGGCCGAGCTTCAGCGTCGAGGAGCCGTTGGCGGTGACGAAGGTCTCCTCCACCGCCGCCTCGTCCGGCGACCAGCGGGCGATCGCCTCGGCGACGCCCAGGTGAATGGCCAGCAGCCGCTCGGAGAGCGGCCCGTCGGTCGGCGCGGCGATGACGCCGTGGGCCAGGTGGGTCAGCCGCGCGCCGTCGATCGCCACCACGCCCCAGCCGGTGCGGCGGAGCCCGGGATCGAGACCCAGGATGCGGAGCTGATTCGTCATTTGTTCCAGGAGCATCGCTCGCGGGGCGACGAACGAGAAGCGTCTCTTGCGGTTAACGACCGATTACCGCGCCGCCCGCCCGCGGCTCCACCCGCGCGGCGCCTCCTGGGAAAGCGGGGGGGGGTGAGGAACGCGGCCGCCATGTTAGAAGCGGCGCGATCGCGGAGCGGGAGGCAAACCTGGCGCGCCATGTTCAACGGCCCCAACGCCTTCACACTCACCGACGTCCGCTACGGCGGCTCCGTCACCTTCCACCGCGTCGGTTGAGGCGTCGCGCGCGGCCGTGATCCACGTCGCAACCGCGCCATGGGCCCACACCGTCTTCGACCTCGCGGCCTGGAGCTGCGGCGCCGCCGTCGGCTATGCCCTCTACCGCTGGCGGCTGGCCGAGCGCGTCGACTTCGTCGCCCGCGCGACCGGTCCCGGCTATTTCCTCAGCCTCGCGGCCGGCGCGGCGGCCGGCGCCTGGCTGTCCGGCTCGCTGAACACGCTGCGCCAGGAGGCGCCGGCGCTGTCGCACAGCATCGCCGGCGCGCTGGGGGGCGCGATCGTCGCCGTGGAGCTCTACAAGGCCGCGCGCGGCGTCCGCGGGTCGACCGGCGGCGTCTTCGTCGGCTCGCTGGCGACCGGGATCGCCATCGGCCGTTGGGGCTGCCTGTTCACCGGCCTGCCCGACCGGACTTACGGGCTGCCGACCACGCTGCCCTGGGCCGTAGACCTTGGCGACGGCGTCGCGCGCCACCCGGTGCAGGTCTACGAGAGCCTCTCCATGGCGGCCTTCCTCGCCGTCTACGTCGCCGGTCTCGCCGTGCGCGCACCCTGGGCCCTGCGGCGCGGCTTCTATGCGCTCTGCATCTGGTATGGCGCCCAGCGCTTCGCCTGGGAGTTCCTCAAGCCCTATCCTTCGGTGGCCGGCCCGTTTAACCTCTTCCACATCCTCTGCGCGGGGCTGGTGATCTATGGCGTCGGCTACTGGCTCCGCGACCTTGCCGATGAGCGCGCCGGCCGCCCGCAGGGCCGCGCCCTATCTGTTTCTCGGCCAGACCACCAGCCTCTGTGAGACCTGCCTGGACCTGGTGCCGGCGAAGATCGTCGCCGAGGGCTCGCTGGTCTTCCATCAGAAACGCTGCCCCGACCACGGCGTGCAGAAAACCCTGATCGCCGACGATCTCGGCTACTGGAAATCGCAGCGCGACTGGGTGAAGCCGGGCGACCGGCCGCTCGCGTTGCAAAGCCGCACCGAGCACGGCTGCCCTTACGACTGCGGCCTCTGCCCGGACCACGAGCAGCATTCCTGCCTCGCCATCATCGAGATCACCGACGCTTGCAACCTCACCTGCCCGGTCTGCTTCGCCGACTCGGCGGTCGGCCGCGGCCGCCACCGGCCGCTGGCTGAGATCGAGGCCATGCTGGAGGCCGTCGTCGCCTCCGAGGGCGAGCCCGACCTGGTGCAGCTCTCCGGCGGCGAGCCCACCATCCATCCGCAGTTCTTCGAAGTGCTGGCGGCGGCCAAGGCGCGGCCGATTCGCCACCTGATGATCAACACCAACGGCCTCGCCATCGCCCGCCAGCCGGGGTTCGCCGAGCGGCTGGCCGAGTTCATGCCGGGCCTGGAGGTCTACCTGCAGGTCGACTCGCTGAAGCGCGAGGCGCTGATGAACCTGCGCGGCGCGGACCTGTCGCGGGTGCGGATCGAGGCGTTGGAAGCGCTGGAGCGGGCCCAGGTCTCCACCACCCTGGTCGCGACGGTGAAGAAGGGCGTCAACGACGACGAGATCGCTGACCTGGTGCGCTTCGCCCTCGACTGGCGCTGCGTGCGCGGCGTCACCTTCCAGCCCGTGCAGGACGCCGGCCGCAACGACGGGTTCGACCCGAAGGCGCACCGGATCGTGCTGACCGAGATCCGCCGGCGCGTCGCCGAGGCCGGCGTCTTCGCTCTGGAGGACCTGATCCCGCTGCCGTGCAACCCGGACCAGATATGCATCGGCTATGGCCTCAGGAGCGGCCGTCAGGTCACGCCCGTCACTTCGCTGCTGCCGCGCGATATCCTGGTCAGCGCCGCGCCGAACACAGTGGCGTTCGAGGCCTACCCGGAGCTGCAGCGGCGCATCTTCGACCTGCTGTCGCTCTCGACCGCGCAGGGCGACACCTCCGAGAAGCTCGCCAGCCTGCTCTGCTGTCTGCCGGAGGTCGCCGTGCCCGAACAGATCGCCTACGAGCACACCTTCCGGGTGGTGATCTCGCAGTTCCTCGACCGCTTCAACTTCGATCTTGGCGCCGTGAAGCGCTCCTGCGTCCACTTCGTGCAACCGGACGGGCGGATAATTCCGTTCGACACCTTCAACACCTTCTATCGTCCCGGCGCGGCGGGAAACGCGGCGCTGGCGCGGGGCCAGCGGCGATGACCGGCCTGCCGCCCGAGCGGCCGCGGCCGGTCGACCGCTTCTTCGGCTGGCTGCTGATCGCGGTCGGCGCCCTGCTTGCGCTGCTCTGCGGAGCCTGCACGCTGACGCTATGGGGGGTCGCGATCTACGGCATGCTCCAGACCCCGGGCGCCGACGCCCTGGGCGCCGCGGCGAACCTTTTTTTCCTGGTCGCCTTCATAGGGGGCGTGCCGACAGTCGGTGGCGTGCTGTTGATCTGGGCCGGCTGGCGGGTCGGCCATCCCAAGCGGCCCGCCCCAAAGGCGACCCCGGACACCTTCGGGTAGGCTTGGCGGCTCAGCCCGCCAGCTTCTCCAGCTCGGCTTCGTCGATGGCGTAGTTGCCGTAGACGTTCTGCACGTCGTCGTCGTCCTCCAGCGCGTCGACCAGCTTGACCAGGCTGGCGGCGGCATCGCCGGTGACCGGGACCTCGCTCTGCGGGCGCCAGACCACGGCGGTGGACCTGGCCGGGCCGAGCGCGGCCTCCAGCGCCTCGGCGACCGCGCCCAGGTCTTCGAAAGCCGACCAGATGGTGTGGCTGTCCGCATCGCTGGTCACGTCCTCGGCCCCGGCCTCGATCGCCGCCTCCATCACCGCCTCGTCGGAGCCGGCGCCCGGCGGATAGGTGATCTCGCCCACCCGGTCGAACATGAACGACACCGAGCCGGTCTCGCCGAGGTTGCCGCCGGCCTTGGTGAAGACGGCCCGCACGTTGGCGGCGGCGCGGTTGCGGTTGTCGGTCAGCACCTCGACGATCAGCCCGACGCCGCCGGGCGCGAAGCCCTCGTAGCGGATCTCCTCCATGGTGTCGGCCTCGCCGCCGAGCGCCTTCTTGATCGCCCGGTCGACGTTGTCCTTCGGCATCGACTCGGCCTTGGCGTTGGCGATGGCGAGCCTGAGGCGCGCGTTGGCCGCCGGGTCCGGCACGCCCTGCTTGGCGGCGATGGTGATGTCGCGCGACAGCTTGGAGAACAGCTTGGAGCGAAGCTTGTCCTGCCGCCCCTTGCGGAACTGGATGTTCTTGAATTTGGAGTGGCCAGCCATGGGGTGGGGCTTCTAGCGCCAGCGGGGCGGAGACGGAAGCGGGGGCGGACACGCCGCGAGCCTGACAGTCCGCAACGTCCCGCTTAGACTGGGCCAAGCGCGAACGGGCAGAGCGGTCATGGCTGACGGCGAGATCAACTTCCAGGAGGGCGTAACCAGCCTCGGCAAGGACGGCTTCATCGCCCATCTGCACGCCGAGTCGCCGATGGCGCGCGACGTGGGCGGGCTGTGGGTCGCCAGTCGGTTCGAGGACGTGCGGGCGATCCTCATCGACCACGCGCGGTTCTCGTCCGCGGCCATGTCCGGCAACATGGCTGCCGGCCCCAGCTACGCCTTTCCGCTGCTCACCGACGACCCGCCGCGGCACTCGGTGCTGCGGGCGCTGCTGGCCAAGGCGTTCACGCCGGCGGCGATCGAGGCGATGCGGCCGGCGGTCGAGACGCTGGCGGCCGCCCTGGTGGCGGCGATCCCGGCCGGCGAGGAGGTCGACATCGTCGCGGCGCTGACGACGCCGCTGCCGGTGGCGGTGATCGCCGGCATGATGGGCGTGCCTGAGGATCGCCGGGCCGACTTCAAGCGCTGGTCGAACGCGGTGCTCGGCATCCAGGACTCGCCCCTGGAGGGCGAGCGCGTGCGCCGGCTGATGGAGCTGCAGGCCTACTTCGCCGGCCTGGCGGCCGAGCGGCGCGCGGCGCCGGGCGACGACCTGGTCAGCGCGCTGACCCGGGTCCGCGAGACCAGCGAGGCCCTCAACGACCAGCAGGTGGTGGCGTTCTGCATGCTGCTGATGATCGCCGGCAACGAGACCACCACCAACCTCCTGGGCAACCTGATCGACCGCCTGGCGGGCGCGCCGCAGGCCTGGGCCGCCCTGCGCGCCGACCCTGCCCGGATCGACCCCGCCATCGAGGAATCGCTGCGGGTGGATTCGCCGGCGCAGATGGTGATGCGCCTCGCCAGGGAGGACGTCGAGATCGGCGGCCAGCAGGTCAAGGCGGGCGAGCGGGTGCTGGTCTACCTGGCCTCGGCCAACCGCGACCCGGGCCGCTGGAGCGACCCGGCCGACTTCGCTCCGGCCCGCGAGGGCGGCCGCCACGTGGCGTTCGGCCACGGCGTCCACACCTGCATCGGCGCCCCGCTGGCCCGGCTCGAGGCCGGCGCGGCGATGCACGCCCTGGTCGCCCGGTTCGGATCGCTGCGGCGCGGCGCAGGCCGCGGCCGGCGTCTGCCGGCGGGACTTCTGTTCGGCTTCCAGTCGCTGCCGGTGTTGCTGGACTAGCCGGCAGCCGACGCAAGCGATGCGCAGTCGAAGCGCTCCATGCGCCCGCCGTGCAGGCGGAACACCGCGTCCTGTGGCGTGTCGAGGGCGCGGGCCTCGTCGAGGCTGAGGCCCAGGTAGAGGGCGCGCAGCGCCTTGCCGGCGCCGGCGTGGCTGACGGCGATGACGTCGAGGTCGTCGCGCTCGGCGCATTCGGCCAGCCAGGCGCCGACGCGGGCGCTGACGTCGGCCCAGGTCTCGCCGTCGGGGGAGCGCATGAAGAAGGGCTGGCCGGCGAGGTCGGGCCGCAGCGCCTCCAGCTCGGTGCGCGTGCGGCCCTCCCAGGCGCCGATCGACAGCTCGATCAGCCGCGCATCCTCGGTGACCGCGAGGCCGCAGGCGCCGGCGATGATCCGCGCGGTGGCGGCGGCGCGCCCGAGCGGGCTGGCGACGACGCGCCACCGCTCCGGGTCGCTCGTCCGGCCGGCGAACCAGCGGCCGACCAGCGCCGCCTGCTGCAGGCCCAGCTCCGTCAGGGCCGAGTCGATGCGGCCCTGCAGCCGCTGCTCGCGGTTGAAATGGGTCTCGCCGTGCCGCACCAGCCAGATCACGCCTCGGGCTCCAGCTCACACTCGATCCGCTCTGCGGCGCCGTCCGCCAGGCGGAAGAAGCAGTCCTGCGGCGTCGACTGCCGCAGTCCCTCGTCCTTGTCGACGCCGAGATGGAGGCCGCGCAACACCCGGCTGACCACCCCGTGGGTGACCGCCACCAGCGGCCCAGGCCGGCCCGCCTGTTCGGCCAGCCAGTCGCCGAGGCGTCCGGCGAACGCCGCGTAGGTCTCGCCGTCGGGCGAGCGCATGTACCAGTCGAGCGGCGGCGCGCGCAGCGAGAAGCCGGGCGACAGCGCCTCGATCTCGGGGGCGGTGAGCCCGTCCCACGAGCCCATGCTGATCTCGGCCAGCCGCGGATCGAGCGAGACGGGGCCGCGGAGCCCGGCGGCCTCGCGGACGATCTCGGCGGTGGCGCAGGCGCGGCCGAGCGGGCTGGCGACGATCGGCGTCCCCGGACCGACGAGCGCGGCCAGCCGCCGCCCGAACGCCCGGGCCTGGGCGCGGCCCAGCTCGGTCAGGGGCGAGTCGCAGGCCCCCTGGAAGCGCTGAGCGCGGTTGAACTCGGTCTGGCCGTGGCGGACGAGGTAGATCATCTCGCGCCTTAAGTAGCGGGCGGCTAAGCTGGCGTCATCCGGCGGAACTGGCGCGGGCGGGCGTCCGTTCTTGGCCAAGCGCAGGTATCGGAGGGCTGGTCCATGAGCGCCGACGTCGACGATGCGGACGAACCGGAGGAGCTGCCCGAGGAGATCGTCCACTGGCAGCCCACCCACCGGCCGCTGACCCAGGCCCACGGCGCGGTGGCGCAGGGCGCGACGGCCACGGGCAGCTCGATCGTCGGGGCGATCGCCTTCGGGGCGATCGCGGTCGGCGCGGTGGCCATCGGCGCGCTGGCGATCGGCCGCCTCAACGTCCGCCACGCCCGCTTCGGGCGGCTGGAGGTGGACGAACTGGTGGTGCGCAAGCTGCGGCTGCCGACGCGGCGGTAGGCTCACCGCTCGGTCAGCCACCTCACGTGCAACTTTGCTTTGCTGGTCATCCCGGCCGGAGCGCGTGAGCGCGTAGAGCCGGGATCTACTCGGCGCAGATCGAGCCAGCAGATTCCGGATGAGTCCGCTTCGCGGCTCTCCGGGATGACAACTTATATTATTGATAATCCAAGATTATCTGCTCGGGCGAGCACGACCCTACGCCCGCACCGCTTCCACCTGCGGCACGGTCTGCGTAAGCCGGCCGCCGACGCGGATCGGCTCGATGCGGCGGGCGAGGCCGGTGGCGTCGTCGGTCTCCAGGAAGACGCCGCAGACCGTCGCCTCGCCCTCGGCCGGCTTGAAGCGGCCCTGCGAGATGCGGGTGGTGAAGCGGCGCAGCGGCTCTTCCTTCTGGTTGCCGATGACGCTGTCGTAGTCGGCGCAGGCGCCGGCGTCGGTCTGGTAGGCGGTGCCGCCGGGCAGGATCTGGGCGTCGGCAGTCGGCACGTGGGTGTGGGTGCCGACCACCAGGCTGGCGCGGCCGTCGCAGAAGTGGCCCATGGCCATCTTCTCGGAGGTGGCCTCGGCGTGCAGGTCGACGATGATGGCGTCGGCGGCCGCGCCCAGCGGGCAGGCCTCCAACTCGTGGTCGACGCCGGCGAAAGCGTCGTCGAGCGCGTCCATGTGCACCCGGCCCAGCAGGTTGATCACCAGCACGTGGCGGCCAGCGTCGGTGGTGAAGAGCTGCGCCCCGCGGCCGGGCGCGGCGGCGAAGGCCGGATAGTTCAGCGGCCGGATCAGCCGCGGCTCGCGGACGATGAAGGTCAGCGCCTCCTTCTGGTCCCACGAATGGTTGCCCAGCGTCAGGCAGTCGGCCCCGGCGGCGAACAGCTCGTTGGCGGTGTTCTCGGTGATGCCGAAGCCGGCGGCGGCGTTCTCGGCGTTGACCACGACGAACTCGAGCCCGAGGCGGCGGCGCAGGCCCGGCAGGTGCGTCGCCAGCCCCTCTCGGCCCGATCGCCCCACCACATCCCCAAAAAACGCCAGGCGCATCGATCAGAAATTCCTTCGGCTGGCATCTATAGCCCCACAGCCACCGCCGCGCACGCGGCTGCGACCTTAGGGCAGGCCTCGCATCCGGATGCGGCCCGGTTCGACGACGCTGAAGTGGCCGGCCCAGTCGTCGCGAGATAGGATCACCTGTGCGACCCGCAGGCCGGCCTCGCCGGCGGGTGGCATTGGGGTGCGGAACAGGACAACACCGCACTCGCGAGGCAACGGCGATGCCCGCGCCAATTCGCCGAAGTCCTTGTCGAACGTCAGCACCACCCGCTGCTCCTCCCGCGGCATGGAGAGCACGTCTGCATCGTCCGCGCCGGGACACAGCTCGCGCACCCAAGCGACGTCGTGCTGGGCTCCCCTGAGGGTGGCGACAGCGGCGCCCGGAAAGTTCTCGTCTGCCAGAAACCGCATCCTAGGCGGCGCTTGGGAAAACCTTCTCGGCGCTCAGGCTGTCGCGGGCATAGGCGAGGCACGCTCTGAGGTCCTCGGGGGTCAGGCCGGGATAGTTGGCGACGATGTCGGCCTCGCTCCAACCCTCGGCCATCAGCCCGATGACGAACTCGACGGCGATACGCGTGCCTTTGACGACCGGCTTCCCCGCAAGCACGGCGGGATCGAGCGAGATGCGGTCGTTTTCGTTCATCGTACCTTCGTCCGTCTGCCTGGTCGGCTGGCAGGGTGGCGGCGCCGCGAAGAGCCGTGGAGGGCGTTTCAATCCCCTCGGACCTGGATTTCCAGGTGGGCGCCGTGTGACCAAGCCCACGAGCCTGGTCAGGGACAGCTCCCGATGAGGTGAATTAAGGTCCCCGGGATTAAGTGCCTCCGACGAGAGCCGCAGCAAGACCCGCCGTCGCCCAACGTAGGGGGTCGGGGCCGCGGGTCAACTGCTTGCGGCGCCGGGCGGCGGCCACGACACTGTGACGGGCAGGCGATCGGCCGCCGGGAGGACGCGCCTGACCCACAACGATTTCCGCGCCTGCCACGTGCTGGTCCACGAGGGCCGGCTGTCGGGCCTGATCGACTTGGGCCAAGTCTCGATGGATACGCCGGTCAACGATCTCGCCAAGTGGTCCTATTGGGAAGAGCCGCAGCTGCCGGCCCGCTGGCTGCGGGAGGGCTACGGCGACCAGAGCCTGTTCGGCGACGGCTACGACGAGCGTTTCGCCGCGCTGCGCCTCGCCAACGCGCTGTGGGTGCTGCGCTGGTACGCGCTGACCGGCTACCCGGAAGGCGCGGCGCGCGCAGCGGGACGGATCGCGGACTATCTCGCCGAGCCGGGTTTCAACTAACACCCAAGCAATCGGGCGGGGGTGAGAGCGGGAACCACCAAGGACACCAAGGTCACCAAGGGCGCGCTGCGCGCGCCGCTAACCTGATGCAGACTTGGTAATTGGCCCCCTTGGTGCTCTTGGTGTCCTTGGTGGTGACAAAAACTGCTGATCCGCTTCGCCACGGGCGAGGCCTGCCTGGGTCCCGACGTTCGCCGGGATGAGCAGGGCGTAGGGGAGTGCTCCGAGCGCCGGACGCGCCCGGTCGTCAGCCCGCCGCCAGCCGCTCGATCCGCGCCGCCGCCGCGTCGAGCGCAGCGACGGCGGCGAGTTCGGCGCGGCCGCGCTCGGCCTTGGCGTCGGCCAACTGGCCCTTCAGCGCCTCCACCTCGCGGCGCAGCTCGGCGATGTCGTCGGCCATCACCAGGGCGCCCATCAGCATCAGCCTCGTCTCGCCCAGCTGGCCGACGTCGCGGCCCACCTGGCGCACCTGGGCGTCGACGCTGGCGGCCAGCTCGGCCAGCCGCGCCTCCTGACCGTCCTCGCAGCCGACCTGGTAGGGTCGGCCATTCACCTCGACCGTCACCTGCGCCATGCCCTCAAGCCTCCCTGGCCTGGCCGATGGTGGCGCGGATCTCGGAGATGGCGCGCGCCAGGGCGGCCGAGGCCGCCGCGCCCGCCTCCTCCAGCTCCCGCTCCCGGGCCCGCGCCTCGTCGAGCGCCGCGGCCAATTGCGCGCGGTCATAGTCGGAGGCGGAGTCAGCCCCGGCGCTCGCCTGGGCGAGCCGCTGGCTGAGCCGCTGCTCCAGCTGGGTCACGGCCCGCTCCAGCCGCCGCGCCGCCAGCTCCAGGGCGCCTTCGCCGCCCGCATCCGCCATCGTCAGTGGTCCGTTTCGCCGATCATCGGCCCTTCTATAGGGTGCGTCGCGACCAAGGCGAAAGCGCGTTGCTTGACCCGACTCGCCCTGCCGTGCGACGCGGGCGCGCCCTCAAGAACCCCGGAAGCCATGTCCGTCCCACCCCTGACGATGGCCAACGCCATCCGCGCCCTCTCGATGGACGCGGTCCACAAGGCCAGGTCCGGCCACCAAGGCATGCCGCTGGGCATGGCCGACGTCGCCACCGTGCTCTGGACCCGGGCGCTGAAGTACGACGCCGCCGATCCGCACTGGCCCGACCGCGACCGCTTCGTGCTGTCGGCGGGCCACGGCTCGATGCTGCTCTACAGCCTGCTCCACCTGACTGGCTTCGCCGCAATGACCATGGAGGAGATCAAGAATTTCCGGCAGCGGGGCTCGCTGACGCCGGGCCACCCGGAATACGGCCACACGCCGGGCGTCGAGACCACCACCGGGCCGCTGGGCCAGGGGCTCGCCACCGCGGTCGGCATGGCGATGGCCGAGCGCAGCCTGGCGGCCCGCTACGGCGCGGGGCTGGTCGACCACCGCACCTGGGTGATCGCCGGCGACGGCTGCCTGATGGAGGGCGTCAGCCACGAGGCGGCCCACCTGGCCGAGCGGCTGAAGCTGGCCAGGCTGACGGTGCTGTTCGACGACAACGACACCACCATCGACGGCCGCGCCAGCCTGGCCGAGACAGGCGACCAACTTATGCGCTTCAAGGCCGCCGGCTGGGCCACCAGGCGGATCGACGGCCACGACTATCGCCAGATCGCCGGCGCGCTGCGCTGGGCGCAGCGGCAGAGCCGGCCCAGCTTCATCGCCTGCAAGACGCTGATCAACCGCGGCGCCGGGCCGATGGAGGGCGACGAGCACGGCCACGGCTACTCCCTGTTCGACAAGGAGATCGCCGCCGCCCGCGAGGCGATGGGCTGGACCTCGCCGCCGTTCGAGATCCCGGCCGACGTCGCCAAGGCCTGGAAGCGCGCCGGCCGCCGCGGCCAGGGCGCGCGACGCCGCTGGCAGGGCCGGCTGAAGGCCAGCGAGCACTGCCGCGCCTTCGAGCGGGCGATCGCCGGCGGCCTGCCGGAAGGCGCCTTCGACGCGCTCGACGCCCATATCGAGACGTGCGCCGCCGAGAAGCCGGCGGCGGCCACCCGCGTCCACTCCGGCGCGGCGCTGGAGGCGCTGGTCCCGGCGATCCCGGAGATGATCGGCGGCTCGGCCGACCTCACCGGCTCCAACAACACATTGGTCAAGGGCATGACCGCCTTCGACGCGCCCGACTATGCGCGCCGCTACGTCCACTACGGGGTGCGCGAGCACGGCATGGCCGCGGCGATGAACGGCATGGCCGTACACGGCGGCCTGATCCCCTATTCCGGCACCTTCCTGGCCTTCGCCGACTACAGCCGCGCGGCGATCCGGCTGGGGGCGCTGATGGGCGTCAGGGTGATCCACGTGATGACCCACGACTCGATCGGCCTGGGCGAGGACGGCCCCACGCACCAGCCGGTCGAGCAGCTGGCGAGCCTGCGGGCCATGCCAAACCTTCTGGTGTTCCGCCCCGCCGACGGGGTGGAAACCGCAGAGTGCTGGAAGGCGGCGCTGATGGAGCGGCGCACGCCCTCGCTCATGGCGCTGTCGCGGCAGAAGACGGCGGCGGTGCGCGCGTCCGGCGGCGACCTTTCGCTGCGCGGCGCCTACGAGCTGGCCGGCGCCGACGGCGCGGCGCGGGTGACGATCTTCGCGTCCGGGACCGAGGTGGCCGTGGCCATGGCGGCGCGCGCGCTGCTGCAGGCCGAAGGGATCGGCGCGCGGGTGGTCTCGACGCCCTGCTGGGAGCTGTTCGAGCGCCAGGACGCGAGCTACCGCGCCGCGGTGATCGGCCAGGCGCCGGTGCGGGTGGCGGTCGAGGCGGCCGTGCGGCAGGGCTGGGAGCGGTTCATCGGCGAGGACGGGGTCTTCGTCGGCATGACCGGCTTTGGCGCTTCGGCGCCCTTCGAGGTGCTCTATCGCGAGTTCGGCATCACCGCCGAGGCGGTGGCCGAGGCGGCGAGGTCCAAGCTCAGCTGACGCCCTGGGCCGCGCCGCCTCAAACGCGCGGCATAGTCCGTTTGTACGATGCGCGCGGCGCCGCCGGCGCCCAATGTCCCTCCCGCGGGTCAGGAGCCGCGGGGGACATGCCGATGTTGCGGGCGTTGCAATTGGTCGCCGAGGACGGGGCGCGGCTGGCCGAGCTGCGGCCCCAGCCGCGGTTCAGCCCGCGCGAGCTCGACTGCGTGCGCCTGCTGGTGCGCGGCTTCACCGACGAGCAGATGGCGGCCCGGCTCGCCATCAGCCACGCCACCGTGCGCTTCCACCTCGACGGCGCGCGGCGCAAGGCCGCCGCCCGCTCGCGCACCCACCTCGCGGCCCTCGCCGTCGCCCAGGGCGTCGCCCAGCCTTAGGCCCGGCGCCCGTAGATTCACCGTAGTCTACGGGCGGCGGGCCGGCAGCCACGGCGCGTCAGATGATCGCCTCGGGCTCCAGCGCCATCTCCTTGAGGAACGGCGCGGCGTGGTCGATGCGGCCGGTCAGGGTGCGGTAGTCGCCCTTGCACAGCTGGTAGGTCGCCTCGGCGATGTACTCGACCGGCTGCACCCGGCTGCGGGTCGCGTCGTTGACCAGGTTGTGCAGCAGCGTGCCGGGTGTCTCGACGAGGCCCGGTGAGACCACGTTCACCGCCACGCCGTCGCCGTTAACCTCGGCTGCGAGGCCGGTGGTGAAACGCTCCAGCGCCGCCTTGCACATGCCGTAGACGGTGCCGCCGCGGCCGCCCTGCGCCTGGTACGGCTGCTTCGGATGGAAGGCCGCGCCGGACGAGATGTTGACGATCCAGCCGGTGTGCCGCTCCTTCATCGACGGCAGCACCAGCTGCGCCAGGTGGAACGGCGCGAACACCTGCACCTCGAACATCAGCTTCAGCCGCTTCTCGGGGAAGTCGACCACCGGGATGAAGTAGGTGACGGCGGCGTTGTTCACCAGGATGTCGACCGGGCCGTAGGAGGCGACGGTGGTCTCCACCAGCCGCTCGCGGTCGCCCACCTGGGCGAGGTCGGCCTTGACGAAGCGGGCTTCGCCGCCGGCCTTGGTGATCCGCTCGATGGTCTCGGTGAGGGTGCCGGAAAGCCGGCTCTCGCCCTCGTCGGCGGTGCGGGCCGAGGCCACCACCCGCGCGCCCTCCTGGGCGAGCCGGGCGGCGATGGCCGCGCCGATGCCGCGGCTGGCGCCGGTGACGATGGCGACCTTGTCCTTCAGCGTCCCGTTCGGATTGACTTTTGCTTCGGCCATAATGCCGTTCCTCCCTTTGAAATGCGGGCGAACGGATGCGCCGATGAGGGGTGCGGCGCAAGGGGTGCGTGGTTCGAGACGCGCTCTTGCGAGCGCTCCTCACCATGACGAGATTTGTTGTGGCGAGCGCTGCAGCCCACCCTCTTCGTCATCCTGAGGAGGCCGCGCAGCGACCGTCTCGAAGGACGCACACCGTGGCTGCTACGCGGCGGACTGCGCCGCGATCTCCTCCTCGACGTCGCGCAGCTTGTCCTTGCCGAAGAACAGCTCATCGCCGACCAGGAAGCTGGGGCTGCCGAAAACGCCGTGCGCCACCGCCTCCTCGGTGTTGGCGATCAGCGTCGCCTTCACCGCAGGGTCGCCCATCAGCGCCAGCAACTCGGCGGCCGGCAGGTCCGCGGTCCGCAGCGCCGTCTCGATCACCGCCGGGTCGTCCATCTTCAGCCCGTCGACCCACATGGCGCGGTAGACCGCTTCTACGTAAGCCTCGAACACCCCGAGTTGCTGCGCCGCCACCGCGCCGCGCATGATCTGCAGCGTGTTGACCGGGAAGTGCGGGTTGCGGGCGTAGTCGGCGATGCCGTGCTTCTTCACGAAGCGCCGGGTCTCGCGACCCTCGTAGGCTAGCTTGGCGGGGATGCCGGCGAAGGCCTCGGCCGGCGAGCGGTTGCCGGTGGCCTTGAAGATGCCGCCGAGCAGCGCCGGCACGTAGCGGAACCGCGCGCCCGTGCGCCGCTCGATGGCGGGGATCACCTTGTGCGCCAGGTAGGCGTTGGGGCTGCCGAAGTCGAAGTAGAAGACAACGTCGGTCATCGCCTCACCACCGCTCCGCATAGGGCCGCAGGTCCAGCTCGTGGGTCCAGCCGTCACGGTGCTGGCTGTGCAGCATCCAGTAGGCCTCGGCGACGGAGGCCGGGTCCATCAGCTGGTCGGGCTTGAGGTTGGCCACCGCCTCGTCGCCGCCGCGAGCACGGATGCGCTCGCGGACGAAGGCGGTGTCGACGCCGGAATCGATGATCAGGTGGGCCACGTGGATGCCCTGCGGCCCCAGCTCGCGGGCCATCGACTGCGCCACGGCCCGAAGCCCGAACTTAGCGCTGGCGAAAGCCGCGTAGCCGACTCCGCCGCGCAAGCTGGCCGTCGCCCCGGTGAAGAAGATCGAGCCCGCGCCGCGCGGCAGCATCGCCCGCGCCGCCTCGCGGCCGGTGAGGAAGCCGCCGTAGCAGGCCAGCTCCCACACCTTGCGGAACACCCGCTCGGTGGTCTCCAGGATCGGGAAGTTGACGTTGGCGCCGGGGTTGTAAACGCAGACCGCCAGCGGCGCGGCGGCGTCCGCCTCGGCGATGAAGGCGGCGACGTCGTCCTCCACCCGCGCATCCAGCCCGCGCACCGCGCAGCGCCCGCCGGCGGCCTCGATCTTGTCCTTCAAGGGCTGCAGCTTGTCGGCGGTGCGCCGCCCTGCGTGCACCAGGTAGCCCTCGGCGGCGAAGCGCTCGGCGATGGCCGAGCCGATGAAGTCGCCCGCGCCGACGATGGCGACACTGGCGTTGCGAGGCGTCATAGTGGCGGCCCTCCGCTTGCAGCGGCCCTCAGTGGGTCCATTTAAGCAATTCACTGAGGAGGCGCAATGTCGCGCGAGCGCTTGAGGGAGATGATCGAGCGGGCGAGCCGGGTGGCGATCTTCACCGGCGCCGGCATCTCGACCGAGTCGGGCATCCCGGATTTCCGCAGCCCCGGCGGCGTCTGGAGCCGGATGAAACCGATCTACTTCCAGGACTTCGTAGCCAGCGAGGCGAGACGCCGCGAATCGTGGGAGCGCGCCTTCACCGGCCGCGCCGGCTGGACCGGCCGCGAGCCCAACGCCGGCCACCACGCCGTCGCGCGCCTGGTGGCCGCCGGCAAGGCCAGCGCGGTGATCACCCAGAACGTCGACAACCTGCACCAGGCCGCCGGCGTGCCGGCCGAGCAGGTGATCGAGCTGCACGGCAACGCCAGCTACGCTGCCTGCCTGGACTGCGGCCTGCGCCACGAGCTGGCCGACCTGAAGGCGCTCTACCAGGCCACCGGCGACCTGCCCTGCTGCCGCGCCTGCGGCGGCATCGTCAAGACCGCCACCATCTCCTTCGGCCAGCCGATGCCGGCCGGCCCGATGGCCCGGGCGCAGGAGGAGACGCTGGCCTGCGACCTCTTCCTGGTGCTGGGCTCGTCGCTGGTGGTCTACCCCGCCGCCGGCTTCCCGCTGCTGGCCAAGGACCACGGCGCGCGCCTCGCCATCGTCAACCGCGAGCCCACCGAGCACGACATCTTCGCCGACCTGGCGCTGCACGACGAGATCGGCCCGACCATGAGCGAGGTGGTTCGAGCCACCTAGGCGTGACGCGGTTGCGCCGCTACCGTCCCGCGCGATCTGGGAGGGTGTGCATGCGGGGCATCGGTTTGCTGTTCCTGGCGCTGTTCGCGGCTGCGCCGGCGATGGCGGCGGACGTGGCGGCGCCGCCGCAGTGGAGCTCGGATCAGGTGCGGGCGGCCCGGCCTGCGGCGCGGGAGCCGGCGCTTACGCTCGACGTCGCCGAGACCGGCGGCGACGGCCCCGTCCAGGCTGAGCACGTGACGCTCGCGCCGTCGTTCACGCTGATCGAAGCCGGTGGCAAAGACAGGCTCTACGATCACGCGCTGTGCCGGGTCCTGAGTTGGCGTAGCGGCGCCGCGTCGTTCCACAGCGACAGTTGCTACGCCGGTGTGGCTTTTCGGGTATTCGAGCTGCGCAATCGCCAGACGCTCGCCCGGATGCTGGCGCATGTCGCACCGGGTAAGTTCGCGTCGGACCCGGCCTGGGACGAGGCGGAGCTCGGCTTCCAGGATACGCCCGTCGACAGGTTCGCGCGCAGGACGGATGCCCGGGGCGTCGAATTCCGCCTCGGCGAGACCCTTGCCGTCCGTCTCGATGGCCCGATGACCAGCCTCAGCGCCGGCGAGGCAAAGGCGTTCGTGCGATTCCTGGCGACCGAAATTCCACTCCATCCACAGGTGCGGCGCGAGCT
>DASXEN010000186.1:0-34215 GCA_036490095.1 Caulobacteraceae bacterium | reverse complement strand
CTCCTTGGTCAGCTCTTCGAGGGGATCGCGCCCATTCGCGCGGATCGCCGCCTTGAGGTTCTTCGCCTCCTCCCTGGCGGCCGTCGTCTTCCACGTCGGGAACGCGCCGATCGTGTAGCGCCGCTCCAGGCCGGAGCGGGTCCGATAGTTGAGGATGAACGATCGAGCCCCGCTGGCGGTCACGCGCACCCCGAAGCCTGGCACCTCTGAGTCGTAGGTGATCCGGTTGCCCTTCGCCGGCGCCGCGAAGCCCTTCACCGCGTTGTCGTCAAGCCGCTGAGCCATGATCAGTAGGTCCCCGTGTCCGCACCGTGTCCGTCCATCAAACGGCACCCTCTATGCGCATGGTGTCCTGCGTTGTCCGAATCCTGTCAACGTAAGTCCGTCATTTGCATGGGGAAATTTCCGCACCTCGCGAAAACCTGAGTCAGGCCAATGCCTTGCAAAAGGGCCTTGGCGCTTTCTCTTAATCAGCGGGTCGCAGGTTCGAGCCCTGCTGCACCCACCAGCCGGGCCAGCGTTCGGCCTCAGGCCTTCTCGGACGGCTTGCGCACCGGGTGGGCGGCGACCTTGCCGCGGAGCTTTGCGACGTCGCCGGCGGAGACGGGCGGCGCGGCGTTGCCCCAGCTGTTGCGGATGTAGGTGGCCACGTCGGCGATCTCGGCGTCGGTGAGCTTCCAGGCGAAGGACGGCATGGCCAGTGGCGTCGGCCGGGCGTCGGTGGCGGTGCTCTCGGTTCCGCTGAGGATGAAGCGATCGACCGTGGTCGGATTGCCGGTCTGGACGTTGGAATTGCCCTTCAGCGGCGGGAACTCGCGCGGCACGCCCGCGCCGTCGGCCCGGTGGCAGGCGGCGCAGTTGTCGAGGTAGAGCGCCGCGCCGGCCTGCATCGCGGCCGGGTCCGGCGCGGCCGGCGCCGGGGCGGCCGCCTTGGCGGCGGGCAGGCTCTTCAGATAGGTCGCGACGGCCGCCAGGTCGCCGTCGTTCATCTGCGACGTCGAGTGGACGATCACGTCCGACATCGAGCCGGAGGCGCTGCTGCGGGCGTTGCGGCCGGTCTTGAGGAACTCGACGATGTCGGCCGTGGTCCAGTCGGCGAGGCCGCCGCGCGCATCGCCGTTCAGATCCGGCGCGAACCAGTTGTCCAGCTGGCCGCCCTGCAGCGCCTGCTGTTGCTTGTCGCCGCCGAGGAAGGTCTTCGGCGTGTGGCAGGCGCCGCAATGCCCCGGCCCCTCGACGATGTAGGCGCCGCGGTTCCACGCCGCGCTCTGCCCCGCCGCCGGCTGGAAATCGCCCGGCTTGAAGTAGAGCCAGTTCCAGACGCCGACCAGGGCGCGGATCGACAGCGGGAACGGCAGCCGGTTGGCCCGCGGCCGGTAGGAGACCGCCGGCTGGGCCATCAGGTAGGCGCGGATGGCGTCGACCTCGGCGCGGCTCATGCGGGTGAAGTAGGCGTAGGGGAAGGCCGGATAGAGGTGGGCGTTGTGGTTGTTCCGCCCCTCGTGCATGGCGCGGTAGAAGTCGGCCTCGCTCCAGGCGCCGATGCCGGTGTCGCGGTCGGGGGTGATGTTGGCCGAGTAGATCACGCCGAACGGCGTGTTCAGCGGCAGGCCGCCGGCGAGCTTCTGGCCGCCCGGCCGGTCGTGGCACGACTCGCAATCGCCGAGCGCGGCCAGGTAGCGGCCCTCTTCGACCTGCGGATTGACGGCCGGCGTGGCCGGCGGCGCAACCGGCTGGCCGGCGCCCGGCGCGGTCATCGCGAGGCCGGCGACAGCGGCGGCCAGGGCGAGGGCGCGCGGCCGGTTCACCGCCGTCAGGCCTGCACCAGGGGCTGGCCCGGCGCCTTCAGGTACTGGGACTTGATGGCCTCCGCCGCATGGTAGGCCAGGGCGGCCACGGTGCCGGTCGGGTTGTAGCCGGGTTGCTGCGGAAAGGCGGTCGAGCCCATGACGAACAGGTTCGGCACGTCCCACATCTGCAGGTATTTGTTCAGCGCGCTGGACTTCGGATCGGTCCCCATGATCGCGCCGCCGGTGTTGTGGGTGGTCTGGTAGGGGACCACGTCCCACGAGCCCTTGCGGTATTTGGGCTTCACCTCGCGCGGGTTCATGGCGTGAGCGATCTCGACCGCGCGGTCGGTCAGGTAGTCCGACATCCTGTGCTCGTTGTCGGTGTAGTCGAAGGTCATCCGCATCAGCGGACGGCCGAAGACGTCGCGGTAGGTCGGATCGAGGTCGAGGTAGTTGCCGCGGTGGCTCATCACCGCGCCGTGGGTGGCGATGAAGAAGGTCTTCAAGTAGTCGCGGGCGGTCTTCTTCTTCCAGTCGGCGCCCCAGGCGGTGAGGTCGCCGGGGTCGAACAGGGTCTCGATCGGCCGCGCCCCGGTCTGCAGCACGCCGATGTAGCCGCCGCCGATGAAGCCCAGGCCGGTGTGGTCGAAATTGTCGCCGTTGTAGTCGTTCATCATCATGCCGAGCGCGCCGGCGCCAATGAACGGGTTGAGGATCTTGTCGTCGAAGGTGAAGCGCACCGACGAGGTGATCTGGTAGGCGTAGTTCTTGCCGATGATCCCCTCGCCGGTCTTCGGGTCGTAGGGCTTGCCGACGCCGGACAGCAGCAGCAGCCGCACGTTGTGCAGCACGTAGGCGCTGAGGATGACCAGCTCGGCCGGCTGGTCGTAGGTCTGGCCGTTCGCGTCGGCCAGGGTCACGCTCGACACGCTCTTGCCGTCCGGCGCGAGATTGAGCTTCAGCGCCTCGCAATTGGTCTTCAGCGTGAAGTTGGGCTTGCGCATCAGCACCGGCAGGATGGTCGTCTGGGCGCTCGACTTCGAATAGTTGCCGCAGCCGTACTTCTCGCAGAACCCGCAGTAGGTGCAGGGCCCCATCTGCACCCCGAGCGGATTGGTGTAGGCCCGCGAGAGGTTGGACGCCGGGTGCGGAAACGGGTGATGCCCCAGCGAGGTCGCGGCCTGGGCGAACAGCGTCGGCGCATAAGGCATCTCGAGCGGCGGGTTGGGATATTCCCGCGACCTCGGCCCCTCGAACGGATCGCCGCCGGGCTGGATCGCCCCGTTCAGGTTGCCGGCCTTGCCGGAGACCCCGCACAGGTATTCGAACTTGTCGTAGTAGGGCTCCAGCTCCTGGTAGCTCACGCCCCAGTCCTGGATGGTCATGTCGTCGGGGACGGCGGCCTTGCCGTAGCGCTCGATGTTGTGGCTGCGCGCCACGAAGTCCGACGGCAGGAAGCGCCAGGTCTGGCCGTTCCAGTGCACGCCGGCGCCGCCGACCCCGACCCCGGGGAGGAACGAGCCCAGCTGGCGCATCGGCAGGGCCGTCTCGGCCACATTGTTGCGGACCGTCAGGGTCTCGTGCGCCGGCCGCTGGAACAGCTCCTTGCGCCAGTAGTAGCGCAGCTCGTCCTGGGCGAAGGTGGTGGCGAAGTCGGTGGCCGTGTCGACCCAGTCGCCGCGCTCGACCGCCAGCACGTTCAGGCCCGCGTCGGTCAGCTCCTGGGCCAGGATGGCGCCGGTCCAGCCGAACCCGACGATCAGCGCGTCGACCTTGGGCGCCTGGGGCATCGCCGCTCTAGCTCCGCGTCCAGGCAGGACGCCCGGTGATGCCGACCGGCGGCAGGGGGAAGGGCTTGCCGTGCTGGGTGACGTAGGCGGTCAGGTCGTAGCGCGCGCCGGGAAAGCCGATCAGCTTCCAGCCGGCCATGTCGCGGTTGCCGCCGTAGATCGGGTCGGAGAAGAACCCCTCCATGACGTTCTGCAGCAGCAGCTTGAAGTAGCTCTTGGCGTCGACGCCATCGAGTTGCTGGTCGCCGCTGGCGAGGCGCTTCAGGAAGGCGTCCTGGTCGTCGCCGCCCAGCCTGGCGAACGTGGCGTTGGACGCCCGCTGCGTCGCCTTGTCGATGCCGGCGATGGCGGCGCGGTACATCTGCGCCGGCGTGTAGCGGCTCTGGTAGCCCTGGGTCTTCTCGCCGGCGGCCCAGGGGCCTTGCATGTACCAGCTGGCCGCCTTGCCGAAGTCGCCGGCGAGCTGGCGGTCGATGAAGATCGGCACCCCCGCCTCGACCGCGCCGGGGCCGAGCTCGTCCTTCGGGATCATCCGCTCGGCCGCCGCCTCGACGAACGCCGCCTCGGGGCCGGTGAAGAAGTCGTAGCGATGGCCGGTGTCAGCCGCTTGCGGATAGGCCGCGGTGTTGGGCGTCCAGGGCGGACCCGAGCCGCGAATGGCCTCCGCCCCGACCCCGAGCGGCGCGGCGCCCAGCAACGCCCCAGCCGACAGCAAGCGCCTGCGGCTCAACCTGGCGCGCCCGCCGTCACCCAGCCCATCGGAGTCCATGGACGCAGAACTACGTTTTTCCGCCGTAGTTCCGCGTGACGCGCGCCAAGCGGATGGGCCGCGATCCGGCCGCGCCCGGGGGCGATGAACATGTCGTGACCGGCGGCGAATAATTTCGCGCCGCGCAGGACTTTCTTCGATCGCCATAGTTTCAAGCGGGGGGCGAAGCACCCTCTTGGAGAACAAACATGGCCGAAAACGATATCCCCCTCAACGAAACCATGACGCTGATCGCGTCGGACAAGGTCGAGGGCACCGCCGTCTACAATCGCCAAGGTGAAAAGCTCGGCAGCATCCACAATTTCATGGTCGACAAGCAAAGCGGCCAAGTAGAGTACGCCGTCCTGTCGTTCGGCGGCGTGATGGGGATGGGCACGGACTACTATCCGCTGCCCTGGGAGTCCCTCACCTACGACACCACGCAGAACGGCTATCTGGTGGACATCGACAAGGAGACCCTGAAGAGCGCGCCTCACTACGGCGCGAGCGACCAGCCGGCCTACGACCAGGCCTACGGCCGGACCGTCTACGGTCACTACGGCCTGGACTATCCCGTCGTGTGACGGACCTGGGCCGTCTCCGGACCTCGCTCAGGCGGCGTCCGGGGACGAGCCCGCCGGGGGCGCGCCGCCCAGCTGGAAACATCCGCGGGCGAGCCGCGTTAGCGCGTCATGCAATGGCTTACCAACGATCACGTACACCCACTTGCCAAGCGATTTCAGGCGTTTGTGAAGGATCCTGGGTTCCCCTGCGTCGGCGCCAAGTCGGCCCTGTCGCGCGGTCAGATGCGCTTCGTCGTCGCCAGGGACATCCGCTCCGCCTGGGACGACCTGAGGATCTACCCGAACCTCCTGGACCTGGCGCAGACCTGGCGGCGGCGGCCGCGACTGTTCCAAACCCTGGTGGTGATATTCCGCCACGCGCCGCTGCTGAGCGAGAAGGGCTTCGAGGAGCATCTGTGGCGGCGCCTGCAGTCGCTGTCGGACAAGGACGCCTGGCATGGGCAGGCGCCGGACGAGCGCGTCAGCACCGAGCCGGGCGACCCGCACTTCTCGCTGAGCTTCGGCGGCGAGGCCTTCTTCGTGGTCGGCATGCATCCGCGCGCCAGCCGGCCGGCGCGCCGCTTCGAGGCGCCGGCCATGGTCTTCAACCTGCACGACCAGTTCGAGCAGCTGCGGCAGACCGGCCAGTACGCCAGGCTGAAGCAGGCCATCCGGGCGCGGGATGTGGCGCTGGCCGGCGGCCCCAACCCGATGGTGGCCGATTTCGGCGAGGTCTCCGAGGCGCGGCAGTACAGCGGACGGCGGGTCGAGCCTGACTGGGCCTGTCCGTTCCTGAGGAGCAGCCGGGATGCGGCATGAAATTGCGCCCCGCTCCGGCGTGGCGTTCGCGCTCGGCCAGGGCGAGCGGCTGATCGTCACCGATCCGTGCGGCGAGCAGGTCGCCGACCTGGTGGCCTTCGCCCGGGCCGACCCCGGCGAGGTCATCTCGTCCGGCCGCACCCTCGACTACGCCGGCCGCATCTACCTGACCGCCGGCGACCGGCTGTACTCCAACCGCAGCGGCGTGCTGCTGAAGATCGTCCGCGACGACGTCGGCCGCCACGACTTCCTGCTGACCCCTTGTTCCAGGGACACCTTCCGCATCCTCTACGGCGACCAGGACCCGCACCGGGGCTGCTTCGGCAACCTCGCCGAAGCGCTCGCACCCTGGGGGATCGGGCCCGACGCCATACCCACGGCCTTCAACTGCTTCATGAACGTGGCCGTCGACGGCGCGACCGGCGAGCTGAGCGTGCTGCCGCCGCTGAGCCGAGCGGGCGACCGGATCGAGCTCGAGGCGCAGGTCGATCTCATCGTCGGCCTCACCGCCTGCTCGGCGCCTCTGTCCAACAACGGCTCGTTCAAGCCGATCATCTATGAGATCGTCGCCGCCGGCTGAACGGGTGGGCCGTCGAACGGCAGGCGCCGGGCCGAGGCGCGAAGGGCGGGCCTGCGTCAAGCGCGCCGCAGCCGCCGCATTGACCCGCCCCCGGCGACCTCCTACCTACCCGCCCGCTTGCCCACCCGCCGGAGGAACCACGCGCCATGACCAGCGAGCTCATGCCCGGCGTCACCGGCGTGCTGGCGCTGGCGGACGGGACGGTGCTGCAGGGCGCCGGCTGCGGGGCGGAAGGCCGGGCGGTGGGCGAGGTCTGCTTCAACACCGCCATGTCCGGCTACCAGGAGATCCTCACCGACCCCTCCTACATGGCCCAGATCGTCGCCTTCACCTTCCCGCACATCGGCAACGTCGGGACCAACGTGGACGACCTGGAGCAGCTCTCCGGCGCCGCGGCGACCGCGGCCCGCGGCGCCATCTTCCGCGACACGCCGACCGCCCCGGCCAACTGGCGCGCCGACAGCGACCTCTCCGGCTGGCTGGCGCGGCGCGGCGTCGTCGGCCTCTGCGGCGTCGACACCCGCGCGCTGACCAAGAAGGTGCGCGAGACGGGCATGCCGCACGGCGTCATCGCCCACAGCCCGGACGGCCGCTTCGACATCGAGGCGCTGGTGGCCGAGGCGCGCGCCTGGGCCGGCCTGGAGGGCGCCGACCTCGCCAGGGAGGCCTCCTGCCTGCAGCCGTTCGTCTGGGACGAAGGCTTGTGGAGCTGGCCGGACGGCTACGCCCGCGCCGACCATGCCCCCAGCTACGAGGTGGTGGTGGTCGACTATGGGGTGAAGCGCAACATCCTGCGCGCCCTGGCCTCGATCGGCGCGCGGGCGACCGTGGTGCCCGCCCAGACCACCGCCGAGGCGATCCTGGCCCGCAAACCCGACGGCGTGCTGCTCTCCAACGGCCCGGGCGACCCGGCCGCCACCGGCGAGTACGCGGCCCCGGAGATCCGCAAGCTGGCCGAGAGCGGCACGCCGGTGTTCGGCATCTGCCTCGGCCACCAGATGCTGGCGCTGGCGCTGGGCGCGCGCACCGTGAAGATGGACCAGGGCCACCACGGCGCGAACCACCCGGTGAAGGACCTGACCACCGGCAAGGTGGAGATCGTCTCGATGAACCACGGCTTCACCGTTGACCGCGCCAGCCTGCCCGCCGCGGTGAAGGAAACCCACGTCTCCCTGTTCGACGGCACCAACGCCGGCCTGGCGCTCGAAGGCCGGCCGGTGTTCTCGGTGCAGCACCACCCGGAAGCCTCGCCCGGCCCCAAGGACAGCCTCTACCTCTTCGAGCGCTTCGCCGGGATGATGGACGCCGCGAAGGGGCGAAAGCCGAGCGGGATGTGAGGCTCGCCCTCATTGGTATCCCCACCAACCCCGTTCATCCCGGCGCGCGCCCGGACCCAGGCAGGAGGCCGTTAAAAGGGCGCGCTTGCTTGAAGGTTGGAGCGCGCCGCAGGCCTTTTGTCTCAACGCAGAGGTCGCGGAGGAGGCGCGGAGCACGCAGAGAAGAACGAGACCCTCCGCGGACTCCGCGTCTTCTCTGCGCCCTCCGCGTTAAGACTAGGCGCCTGCGGCGCGCGCTGAGGCCGCAGGTTTCCAGCTCTGTACTAGGGCTGCCTGGGTCCCGGCGTGCGCCGGGATCAGCGGGACCTTGGGCGGTCACGTCTCGCGCGTCTGCCGCCGCCATAGCGCCGCGTATTCGCCGCCCTTGGCCAGCAGGGTGTCGTGGTCGCCGCGTTCGACGATGCGGCCGCGGCGCAGCACCAGTATCTGGTCGGCGTCGGCGACGGTGGAGAGGCGGTGGGCGATGACGAGGGTGGTGCGGTGGGTGCGGACCTTGCGCAGGGTGGCCTGGATCGCCGCTTCGGTGGGGCCGTCGAGCGCGCTCGTGGCCTCGTCCAGCACCAGCAGCCGCGGCTTGGCCAGCAGCGCGCGGGCGAGGCCGACGCGCTGGCGCTCGCCGCCGGACAGCTTCAGCCCGCGCTCGCCGACGCGCGTCTCCAGTCCGTAGGGCAGCCCCTCGACGAACTCTGCCAGCTCGGCGGCGCGCACCGCCTCCCAGACGTCGGCCTCGGTGGCGCCCGGCTCGCCGAAGGCGATGTTGGCCTGCAGCGTGTCGTTGAACAGCGCCACATCCTGCGGCACCAGCGCCAGCGACCGGCGGATCGAGCCCTGCCTGACCTCGCGCAGGTCGACGCCGTCGATCCGCACCGTCCCGCCCTGGGGGTCGATCAGCCGCAGCGCCAGGCGCACCGAGGTGGTCTTGCCGGCGCCGGAGGGGCCGACCAGCGCCGTGGTCTTGCCCGGCGGGGTGTGGAAGCTGACCTCGTCCAGCCCCAGCGAGCGCGCCGAGTGGCGATAGGTGACGTGGTCGAACACCAGGTCGGCGCCGTCGGACGAGGCGGGCGGCAGGTCGCGGGCGTTCGGCGCGTCCTGGATCTCCGGCAGGATGCTGCGCAGCTCGATCATCTGCTCCATGTCGATGAAGGCCTGGCGGATCATCCGGTAGTTGACGCCGAGGTTGCCGAGCGGGGCGTAGATGGTCTGGATGATCAGGATGCAGGCGGTGATGGCGCCCGAGCTCATGGCGTGGTGGACCACCTGCAAGCCGGCCAGGGCCACGACCAGGCAGAGGCCGAGGCTCAGCACCAGGGACTGGATCGCGTTCAGCAGCTGCAGCGAGGTGTTCGATTTCACCGCCGCGCGGGCGTAGTCGCCCAGCGCCGAAGCGTAGCGGGCCACGATCCGATCCTCGGAGCCGAAGGCCTTGATGGTCTCGTAGTTCATCAGCGCGTCGACCGCGAGGCCGGCTCGCTCGCTGTCGGCCTCGTTCATCGCCCGCCGGTGGCCGATGCGCCAGTTGGAGATGGAGATGGTGGTGACGATGTAGAGGACGATGGTGGCGACCGTGACCAGCGCCAGCAGCCCGTAGTAGTGGCTGACCATGATCCAGCTGGCCATGGCCAGCTCGAAGATGCTGGGGCCGAGGTTGAACACCACCGAGCCGATCAGGGTGTCGGTCGACTGGGCGCCGCGGTCGATGACGCGGGCGAGGGCGCCGGTCTGCTTGCCCTGGTGGAAGCCGAGCGACAGCGTCAGCGCATGGCCGAAGGTCTCCTGCGCCGAGCGGGCCAGCGCCTGCTGGGCGACAGGCTCGAAGATGGCGTCGCGCATCAGCGGCGTGGCGCTGGAGACGAAGCGCAGCACCACCCAGCCGGCGGCCAGGCCCATGAAGACGGCGAACACCGTCTCCGGCCCGCCCCTGCCCTTGGTGGCCACGTCGATGGCGCGGCCGATCAGCACCGGGGCGTAGACGCCGGTCCATTTGCCGACCAGCACCAGCGCCAGGGCGATGCCGAGGCGCGAGCGCAGGCCCTGGGCGCGCGAGCGCAGCACCAGCCGCACCAGCTCGCCCATCGAGCTCCAGAAGCTGAACTTCGGCGGCGCCGGCAGCGAGGAGGCGTCCGGCGGCGCGGCCGCCTGGGCCCCGGCCTGCGCGAGCGTCACGACGACGGCTCCAGCGGGTCGAGGATCAGCGTGGTCTGCTCGCCGCCGCCGGGCGTGATCCAGTCGATCCGCCAGGCGTGCGCCAGGCGCTGGGCGTCGAACGGCGGGTGCGGCAGCGGCGCGGGCGTGGCGATGGCGACCTGGAAGCGGGCGTCGCCGGAGGCGCCGGCGAGGTCGAAGTCGTGCAGCCCCGCGGTCAGCGGGCGCAGCGACAGGGTGAAGCGCCCGGCCTTGTCGGCCTCGCTGCGGCCGCGCTCGACCCCGTCGACGCGCAGCGCCAGCGGCTCGCCCGGCGCGGCCAGGCCCGAGAGGGTGGTGGCGAAGCGGTTGTCGTAGTCGAGCGCCTGCGGCGTCAGGCCGTGGCCGCCCGGCGTCAGCACCTCGGCGCCGCCGCCGGCCCTGAGGCGCGCCACCGCCCCCGGCGCGACGAACAGGTAGCCCATCGCCTGGATCACCCGCCCCTGGTCGGACATCGAGAGGCCGAAGAGGCGCGGCGCGGCCGAGGGCGCGATGCCGATGCGCCAGACGCCGTGGGCGTCGGCGTTGGCGAACTCGGCGGCGCCGTCGGGCGTGGCCACGCGCACGGCCGCGCCTGGCAGCGCCTCGCCGTAGAGCTGCACCCGCCCGCCGGCCGGCGCCGAGGCGCCCAGCAGCTCCGGCGCCGGGTGGTACTCCTGCTCGGTGGACGAGGGGGACGCGGCGTTGGCGGCCGGCGCCGACGGCGGCTGGCCGCAGCCGGCGAGCGCGAGCGCAAGCGCCAGCATAAGCGCCGGAGCGGCGGGGGAAGCGGGGACGCCGCTGCGGGCGGATCGGCTCGGGGGCTTCTGCGTTGTCATCGAACGTTGCAATTAAGGAGATCGGCTCGATGAACAAGACCAGCCTCGGTTTGCTGGCCCCGGCCGCGTCGCTGGCAATGACGCTGGCGAGCGGCCAGGCGATGGCCGCGGGGCCGAGCGGGACGCCGCCGGCCGTTCGCCTGCAGCTGGCCCAGGCCGACGAGCCGCGCGGAGAGCCGGTGGTGATCTACCACGAGCACCACCACCATCATCATCACCGCACGGTGGTCGTGGTGGTCCACGAGCCGCGCGAGCACCATGTCGTGGCGCGGGTGGCGGCGGCGAAGCCGCGGCCCGTGGTTCACCACGCCGCGGTGCGTCACGTGGCGAAGAAGGTCGTTCGTCCGGCGCCGAGACCGGCCGCGCACGTCCGGGTCGCCCGCGCCGCCGCCCACGTCGTCACGCGTCGGGCCGCCGCGCCGGACGTGGTCTTCGTCCACGATCATCACCACCGCCATCACCACCACGCCGTCGTGATCGTCGTGCCGGAGCACCACCACCATCACCATCACCGGATGTACGGCGAGCCGCCCCCCGGCGACGAGTAGCCGGCCGGCGCCTAAGCGAGCCCGTGGATCAGCTTCGCGGCGGTGACCGTGTTCTGCAGCAGGCAGGCGACGGTCATCAGGCCGACGCCGCCCGGCACCGGGGTGATCCAGCCGGCCACCTTGCGAGCGGCCTTGAAGTCGACGTCGCCGACCACCTTGGTCTTGCCCTCGGCGGCCTTCGCCGGATCGTCGAACGGCACCCGGTTGACGCCGACGTCGATCACCGCCGCGCCGGGGCGGATCCAGTCGCCCTTGACGAAGCGCGGCCGGCCCATCGCCGCCACCAGTATCTCGGCCTCGCGGCAGCGCGCCGGCAGGTCGGCGGTCTTCGAATGGGCGATGGTGACGGTGCAGTCGGCCGCCAGCAGCAGCTGCGCCACCGGGCGGCCGACCAGGATCGAGCGGCCGACCACCAGCGCCCGCTTGCCGGCCAGCTCGCCCAACGTCTCGCGCAGCATGATCATGCAGCCGAGCGGCGTGCAGGGCGTCAGCGCCGGCAGGCCGTTGGCCAGTCGCCCGGCATTGAGGGTGGTGAGGCCGTCGACGTCCTTGTTGGGATCGAGCACGGCCAGCACCTTCGATGAATCGATGTGCCGGGGCAGTGGCAGCTGCACCAGGATGCCGTGGATGTCCGGATCGGCGTTGAGCGCGGCGACCAGCTCCAGGAGCACCGCCTCCGGGGTCTCGGCCGGCAGCCGGTGGATCTGCGAATGCATGCCGGCGGCGCGCGACTGCTCGCCCTTGGAGCGGACGTAGATCTGGCTGGCGGGGTCATCGCCGACCAGCACCACCGCGAGCCCGGGGGTGAGGCCATGGTCGCGCTTCAGCGCCGCCACCTCGTCGGCGACGCGGGCCTTCAGCCCCTGCGACAGCACCTCGCCGTCGATGATCTCAGCGGCCATCCGAATCCTTCCGCCAGCTCACGCGCCCCGCCTACGCCCCCCGTCCGGCGGAGGCAATCGCGGCCGCAGGGCCGCCTGCGATCTGGGCGGGGCGGGCGAAACTCGCTAGAGCGGGCCGATGGCCGAGCCGGCGACCCGCGACGCTAGACAAGGCGAGGTGACCCGCGCCGACGTGCTGTTGGTGGGCGGCGGGCTGACCTCCAGCCTGATCGCGCTGCGGCTGAAGCGCGCCCGGCCGGCGGCGCGCATCGTCATGCTGGAGCGCGAGGTGAGGATCGGCGGCGAGCACACCTGGTGCCACTTCGCCACCGACGTCGCGCCGGCCATCTCCGACTGGCTGGGGCCGCTGATCGCCCACGACTGGCCCGGCTACGAGGTGCGCTTCCCGGCCCACGCGCGCACCCTCGCCACCCACTACCGCGCCATCACTTCGGCGCGGCTGCACACGGTGATGAGCGAGCTCTTAGGCGCCGACGCCTGGCTGGGCGTCGAAGCCTCGGAGGTGAAGGCCGAGACGGTGCGGCTGGCCGACGGGCGGCGGCTCGCCGCTCCGCTGGTGATCGATGCGCGCGGGCCGCGGCGCTCGCGCAGCCTGGTGCTGGGCTGGCAGAAGTTCCTCGGCCAGGAAGTGCGGCTGGCCGCGCCGCACGGTCTCGCGCGGCCGATCGTGATGGACGCCACCGTGGCGCAGCTCGACGGCTACCGCTTCCTCTACGTGCTGCCGCTGGCGCCCGACCGGCTGCTGCTGGAGGACACCCGCTACAGCGACGGGCCGGCGCTCGACCGCGCGGCGCTGGCCGCCGACATCGCGACTTACGCCGCCGCCCACGGCTGGCGGATCGCCGAGGTGGTGCGCGAGGAGACGGGCGTGCTGCCGATCGCGCTGGCCGGCGACATCGACGGCTACTGGGCCGAGGAACATGGCCAGCCGGCGGCCGACGCCGGCATGCGCGCCGCCCTCTTCCATCCGACCACCGGCTATTCCTCGCCGGACGCGGCACGGCAGGCGCAGACCATCGCCACGCTGCCTGAGCTGACCACCGCGGCGGCCCGCGCGGCGCTGATCGCCCAGTCGAAGGACGCCTGGCGGGCGCGCGGCTTCTACCGGCTCCTGAACCGCATGCTGTTCCGCGCCTGCGAGCCCGGCCAGCGCTACCGGGTGCTGGAGCGCTTCTACCGGCTGCCCGAGCCGCTGATCGAGCGCTTCTACGCCGGCGAGGCGACGCTGGCCGACAAGCTGCGCGTGCTCTCCGGCAAGCCGCCGGTGCCGATCCGCCGGGCGCTGGGGTGCCTGTCCGAGACGCCGCTGCTGGCCGAGCGGGCGGACGCGGCGTGAGCCGACGCGCGGCGGTGATCGGCGCGGGCTTCGGCGGTCTGGCGCTGGCGATCCGGCTGCAGAGCGCCGGCGTCGCCACCACCCTGATCGAGGCGCGCGACAAGCCGGGCGGGCGCGCCTACGTCTGGCGCGATCAGGGCTTCACCTTCGACGCCGGCCCGACGGTGATCACCGACCCGGCCTCGATCGACGAGCTGTTCGCCCTCTCAGGCCGCAAGCGCGCCGACTATGTCGACCTGATCCCGATCTCGCCCTTCTATCGGCTGCTGTGGCCGGACGGGACTGAGTTCGACTACGTGAACGACCAGGCCCGGCTGGACACGCAGATCGCCGCCAAAAACCCCGCCGACGTCGAGGGCTACAGGCGGTTCCTGAAGTTCTCCGAAGCGGTCTACGCCGAGGGCTACAAGCGCCTGGGCCACGTGCCGTTCCTAAAGCTGGCCGACATGCTGGCCGCCGCGCCGGAGCTGATCCGGCTGCAGGCCTGGCGCAGCGTCTACGCCAAGGTCTCCGGCTATGTGCAGGACGACCACCTGCGCCAGGCGCTGTCGTTCCACACCCTGCTTGTCGGCGGCAGCCCGTTCGCCGCCTCATCCATCTATGCGCTGATCCACGCGCTGGAGCGCGATGGCGGGGTCTGGTTCGCGCGGGGCGGCACCAACGCGCTGGTCAGCGGGCTGACGAAGCTGTTCGAGGACTTAGCGGGCGTGGTGCGGCTCTCCGACCCGGTGCGGACGATCCCCGTCGAGGCCGGCCGCGTCACCGGCGTCCGGCACGCGGATGGCGGCTTCGAGGCGTTCGACGCGGTCGCCTCCAACGCCGACATCGTCCACACCTACGGGACGCTGCTGGCCGGCACGGCGCGCGGCGCGGCGGTAGCGCGGCGGCTGAAGCGGCGGCGGTTCAGCCCGTCGCTGTTCGTGGTCCACTTCGGCCTGAAGCGCCCGCATCCGCAGCTGGCGCACCACAGCATCGTCTTCGGGCCGCGCTACAAGGGGCTGATCGACGAGATCTACGGCAAGGATGCGCTGGCCGACGACTTCTCCCTCTACCTGCACGCCCCGTCGGTGACCGATCCCAGCGTCGCGCCGGAAGGCTGCTCGACCTACTACGCCCTCTCGCCCGTGCCGCACCTGGGCACGGCCCACATCGACTGGGACGCCGAGGGGCCGCGCTACGCCGAGCGCATCCTCACCAGCCTGGAGGCGCGCTGCCTGCCGGGCCTCAAGGACGACCTCATCACCTCGCGCATCTTCACCCCTAAGGACTTCGAGCGGGAGCTGAACGCCTGGCAGGGCTCGGCCTTCTCGCTGGAGCCGGTGCTGACCCAGAGCGCCTGGTTTCGCACCCACAACCGCGACGACGCGATCGGGGGCCTGTACTTTGTCGGCGCGGGCACGCATCCGGGCGCCGGCGTGCCGGGGGTGATCGGCTCGGCCAAGGCGACCGCGGGGCTGATGATCGCCGACCTGGAGGCCCAATGAGCGCCGTCGACCTCGCCCAGACCAGCCGCGAGACCATCCGCAAGGGATCGAAGAGCTTCGCCGCCGCCGCCGCCCTGTTCGACGCCGAGACCCGCGCCGACGCGGAGATGCTCTACGCCTGGTGCCGCCACTGCGACGACGTGATCGACGGCCAGGAACTGGGCCACGGCATGGCCGCGCCGGCTGACGACACCGCCCACGACCGGCTCACGGGTCTCTACGCCAAGACCCGCGCCGCCCTGGCCGGCGAGCCCACCAACGACCCCGACTTCGGCGCCTTCCAGCGCGTGGCGCTGCGCCGGCAGATCCCCGAGCGCTACGCCATCGAGCTCATCGACGGCTTCGCCATGGACGTCTGCGCGCGCCGCTACGAGACCATCGAGGACACCCTCGACTACTGCTGGCACGTCGCCGGCGTGGTGGGGGTGATGATGGCGCTGGTGATGGGCGTGCGGCCGGACGACCTTCCGACGCTGCGCCGCGCCCAAGACCTCGGCCTCGCCTTCCAGCTGACCAACATCTCCCGCGACGTGATCGAGGATGCGCAGAACGGGCGCATCTACCTGCCGGCACAGTGGCTGGCCGAGGCCGGCGTGCCCGAAGCGCAGCTCACCGCCCGCCAGCACCGCCCCGCCCTCTTCGCCGCCACCCGGCGGCTGCTGGCGGCTGCGGAGCCCTATTACGCCTCGGCCCTGGCCGGCCTCCCCGAGCTGCCGTTCCGCTCCGCCTGGGCGATCGCCGCGGCCCGCGGCGTCTACCGGCAGATCGGCGTGATCGTGCTGCAGCGCGGCGCGCGGGCCTGGGACAAGCGCGCCTCGGCCAGCAGCCCGATGAAGGCGTGGCTGGCGCTGCAGGGCGGGTTCACCGCACTGGCGAGCCGCGGCGGCAAGGCGGGGGGACGGCCGGGGCTGTGGTCGAAGATTTGAGGGGCTCGCAGCGCGGCCTTGCGCCCCCTCCACCACGCCGCTTCGCGGCGCGGTCCCCCTCCCCCGCTGCGCGGGGCAGGAACGAAGCGCTCCTCACCCGTACCGAAGAGTACGGGGGAGGTGGATCGGCGCGCTGCCAAGCGCGACGAGACGTAGGGGACGCAAAGGCCGCGTCCGCTCAGCCCGCAGGCTTCTCCGCCGCCGCCAGCCGCGCGGCCACATAGAGCGAGCGCGGCTCGGCGGCGAGGATCACGGGCGACCACCCCGGCGCCCTCGCCAGCCACAGCACCAGGTCGGCGCGGGCGGCGGGTGGGCGCGGCAGGTCGGCCTTCGCGGCGGCCAGGTCCAGCGACGCCTGGGCCAGGGTCCGGCGAACCGGCGCCAGCGCCGCGCCCGGATAGCGCTCGTCGACGTCGCCCAACTGCGAGCGCGCCGACTCGATCATCACCGCCGCGGAGGCCGCGTCCTTGTGGTCGAGCGCGGCGATGGCGGCGCGCACCGCGCGGCGCACGTCGGCCAGCGCCCCGGCGGCGGTGACCGGCTCGCGCTCAGCCTTCGGGCAGGCGCTGGGCGACAGCGCCCGCACGTAGGCCGCCAGCCCCTTGAGCACCGCCGGCGGCGGCTCATTGCCGTCGAACTCGTGGGTGGCGATCCGGTCGATGGTGGCCTCCAGCGCGCCGGAGGCGGGGTTCTGCGGCGTCTTCAGCGCCGACTTCGGCCCCGACAGGTCGGGGATCGGGTGGGCGCCGTGGACCGAGTCCATCTCGTGCGAGGAGAGCACCGAGGTGGTGACGTCCGCCGTGCCCGGCGCGGCGGAGACGCCGGGGAAGTCGAACGCCGGGTTGTCGCGGCCGGAGCGGTGGCAGCTCTCGCACGACAGGCCGGTGCGCGCCGCCTGGCCGCCCAGCACCAGCGGCGTGCGGAAGGCCGCCCGGCCCAGCTCCACCTCGTAAGCGCCCGCCGCGTCCTTCGGCTCGGCCAGGCACTCGGTCGGCCGCGAGGTCAGCGCCGCCGCCGCGTCGACGCCCGGCGCCAGCCAGCGCATGGCGCGCAGCGGCGGGGCCGGCGGCGGGGCCGCGGCGGCGAGCACGAAGGCGACCAGCCCCACGCCGGCGGTGCCAATGCGTGCGGACGCGATCAGGCGGCCGGATCGCCGCGGCGATCGATCCACAGGCGAAGCTCCTCGGCCTCGGCGCACCCGTAGGTGCAGACGCTGTCGAGCCGGGCCAGCATGACCTTGGCGCCGGCGAGGTCGCCCTTCAGCACCTTCAGCTCGCCGTAGTACTCGGTGGCGCCGCGGTGGTCCGGGTCGATCTTCAGCGCCGCCTCATAGAAGCCCTCGGCCTTGGCCCAGTCGCCCTTGTGGCGCCAGACGTAGCCCTCGTAGGTGAGGATGTCCGGGTGCGGGCCGAGCGCCGCCGCCGCCTTGCCGAGCGAGGCCAGCGCATCGTCCCAGCGCCGCTCGTTGATCAGGCTGACGGCGCGCACGTAGGCGCCGTCGCCGGCCTCGGGCGTGGTCAGCGACAGGTGGTCGGGCGCCGGGTTGGCGGCGGACGGCGAGCCGGCGGGGGCCGAGCCGGCGGGCGGACCCGAGGCCGGCGCTGCGGCCGGCGGGGCCATCGCGCCCTGCACCGCCGAGATGGCGGCCTTCAGGTCCGCGGCGTCGGAGCAGGTGTTGGCGCAGTTGGCGTCGAGCTGCTTCAGCGCCGCCAGCTCGGTGTTGGCCTTGGCCGGCTGGTTCAGCTTCACCAGCGACAGCGCCAGCGCCCGGTGGGCCTGGACCGAGCCGCCGTCGAGCTTGACCGACTTCTCGTAGGCCTTCTCCGCGCCCTTCTCGTCGCCGTCGCCCGACTTGGACATGCCGAGGTAGAGCCAGGCGTTGGGCGCGTTCGGGGCCACCTCGACCACGTGGCTGAAGTCGCGGACGGCGTCCTTGTACTTGCCGGCCTGCAGGTCGCTCTGGCCGTGCTGGTACTCGACGGCCGGATCGTAGGCGGGCTGGTCCATGCCGCCCATGCCCCCCATGCCGCCGCCGCCGCTCGGCATGCCGCCGCCGCCCATGCCGCCGCCGCCGCTGGCGAAGCCGGCCACCGGGATTGCGAGTAGAATGACGCCGCCTGCCAAGGCAAGCGCCGCGCTCGAACGTTTCATCACACGCTCCTGACGCGGTCCCTCCGCGCCCACTGTGGCAAAGATCACACGTGCTGTCACCAGATGCGGCGCTGCGACGCGGCGCCATATTCGTGACCTCGTTGAATTACTGGTACGCGGGACCACTTGTTGACCGATCCGGGCGATGCGCGGAGAATCGATGTCGGGGCTCGGCCGTGGAAGCCGGGTCGGGCGGTCTTTACCTCAAGCCGGGACCCAAGCGTTCGCAAACACTGACGAGATGCGCGCCGAAAAGCCGATCCGTGTCGCCGCCCTGGTCGACCTGCCCCGAAGCCCCGAGGCCGGGGGGCATGTGAAATGCTGGGAGCGGCTGGCCGAGGCGGCCGCCGGCGCCCACGACCTGCCGCTCGACCTGACCGTCTACTTCTCCGGCCGCCCGCGCACCGAGGTGCTGAGCCACCGGGCGCGGCTGGAGCACCTGCCGCCGCTGCTCTCCACCGCGCAGCTGAAGTTCCTGCCCTACGTGCCCGACCACACTGACCTTGCGCCCTACCACCCGCGCCTGGCCCGCGAGCTCGGCGCCTACGACGTGATCCACACCACCGACGCCTTCTTCGCCTTCGCCAAGACGGCCGAGAACATCAGCCGCCGGCGCGGCATCCCGCTGACCACCTCGTTCCACACCGACACCCCCTCCTACACCCGCATCTTCACCCGCCAGACCATCGAGGCGCGCTTCGGCGCCAGCTGGCCGGCGCGCAAGATGATCCACGACTGGCAGCTGCCCGAGCGCCAGGGCCGGCGCATGGACCAGCGGCTGGTGCAGCACATCCGCCGCTGCGCCTTCGTGGCCGCCACCCGCGCCGAGGACCACGCGCTGGCCGCCGGGGTGCTGGGCCGCTCGCGAGTCGGCAACCTGAGGCTCGGCATCGACAAATCGGTGTTCGGCCCGCACCGCGCCGACCGGCGGGCGATCGAGGCCGAGCTCGGCCTGCCGCCCGGCGAGGTTCTGGTGCTGTTCGTCGGCCGCCTCGACGTGGGCAAGAACATCCACACGCTGGTCGAGGCGATCGCCCGGGTGCGCGCCGAGGGCCTGCCGGTGCGCCTGATCACCGCCGGCGTCGGCCCGGCCGAGGCCGACGTCCGCCGCACGCTGGGCTGCTCGGCCACCGTGGCCGGCTACGTCGCCCCGGGCCAGCTGGCGCGGCTCTACGCCAGCGTCGACCTGGTGGCGCTGGCCTCCGAGGTGGAGATCAGGAGCATGGTCGGCATGGAGGCGATGGCCTCCGGCTGTCCGGTGCTGGTGTCGAGGAAGAGCGGCGTCGCCCAGTTGTTCGACCACACGCCGGCGATGCGGGTGGTGGAGAGCGGACCGGCCGCCTGGGCCGAGGCGCTGCGCCAGGTGGCCGCCAGCCCCTCGCGGCGGGCGGCGATGCGCCAGGCCGCGCTCTGCTACGCCCACCGCAAGCTCGCCCCCTGGCGCGACGTGCTGGACGAGGACCTGTTCTCGATCTGGCGCGAGGCCGCCGCCGAGCCCGCCCAGGCGGAGCTGATCGCGTAGGGCGCGCGTGGCCGCCCTCCCCTTCGGCAGCTCGATCCTGCTCCTCTGCCCGCACCCGGACGACGAGGTGGTGGGCTTCGCCGCCGCGATCGGCCGCGCGCAGGCGGCCGGCGCCAGGGTGGCGGCCGTCTTCCTGACCCACGGCTGCGTCGACCAGGCCACGATGTGGCCCTGGGCGCGCGCCCGTTACGGCGAGGCGGTGGCGCGGCGCCGGGCCGAGGCCGAGCGCGCCGCCGCGGCGCTGGGGCTGGCCGTCGCCGGCTGGTCGGAGCGCCCGGCGCGCCACCTCTGGCGCGAGCTGGCCGCCGCCGAGGCCGAGGTGCGCGCCGCCGCCAGCGCGGTCGCCGCCGACCAGCTCTGGGTCACCGCCTTCGAGGGCGGCAACCCGGACCACGACGGCGCCAACGCCATCGCCGCCCGCCTCGCCGCCGAGGGAACGAGCGTGCTGGAGTTCGCCGAGTACAACCTCGCCGGCGGCCGCCCCCGCTCGCACCGCTTCCCCGCCCCCAACGGGAGTGAGACGGTGCTGGAGCTGACCGCCGCCGAGCGCGCCGCCAAGGCCCGGCTGCTGGCCCTCTACGCCTCGGAGAAGGGCAACCTCGGCTACGTCGCCGCGAATCAGGAGGCGCTGCGGCCGCTGGCCAGCTACGACTACGCCCGCCCGCCCCACCCCGGAAAGCTGTGGTACGCGCGCTTCCAGTGGACGCCGTTCCGCCACCCGATGGTGGATTTCACCCGCCCCAGCGACGTCGCCGCGGCGATTTCAGCCTATCTCGCCGCCCCGGCCGCGAGTCGTTAAGGCTCGGTTAACCATGATTTTCGACCCTTCCCGACGTCTTCATTTGAGTTGTCTCGAAGACACCCCACCATCACCACTTCCCAGCCCGGCGGACCTCGCCGGGCTGCTTTTTCTCCGGACGGGGCGAGCGACGCCGTTCCGCGCCCCGCGTCCGCCGGCCGCCTTGCGCGCCGCCGGAGGGGGCGCTAAGAGGCGCGCCTTCGATCGAAGGCCTATTCCTCGGTAGCTCAGTTGGTAGAGCAGTCGGCTGTTAACCGACGGGTCGCAGGTTCGAGTCCTGCCCGGGGAGCCACGATCCGACAGTCCAGTTGATCCACTGTCGCGCGCCGGCATCTCCCCAACTCTCCGCCGGCGATTGAGGACCACTCAAATCGCACCCGCGTGACCGCGGCCCGGCCGTGGTCATGCGATCGAGTCCCTTCCCAGCCATCGCCGTGTCTCGACCGACACAGCCGGCCTTTTTTGCCAATCACACGTATGGCGTGCTTTTGCCTTGAGGCGCGGCCTGGGTGTAGTGTAGCGTCAGGGGGCTTGCTATTCGTCATGAGTCGGGAAGAGCTCGCGCGGCAGCTCAGGATTGAGCGCCGTGGCGAGACGAAGACACGCCAGGATCGAGGCAGGAAGGCGCGGTGGCCCGTCTGGGGCGCCGCCGCCGCCATTCCCCTGGCCGCCGCCGCATGGTTCCTCGTCGCTAGGCCCGACGAGCCGCGGGTGACGACCGCCGTCGCCAGCCCGTCCGGCCCGGCCGGCGCGCCCAGCGGCTCGGTGCTGCTCGACGCCTCTGGCTACGTGGTCGCCCGCCGCGAGGCGACGGTGTCGGCGAAGGTGGTCGGCAAGGTCGCCCGCGTGCTGATCGAAGAGGGCCAGCACGTCGCCGCCGGCCAGGAGCTCGCCAGCCTCGACGATTCCAACGCCAGGGCGGCGCTCGAGCAGGCGGTAGCGCAGGCGAACACGGCGCAGGCCAACGTCGAGCTCGCCCGGGCCAACCTGGGCCAGGCGACCTCCCGCTACGGCCGGGTGCGAGACCTGCCGCGCGGCGTGATGAGCGACGAGCTGGTCGAGACCTACCGCACCGCGGCGGAAACCGCGCGCGACAGCCTGCTGGTCGCCCAGCGGCAGGCGATCGAGGCGCAGGCCAACGTCGGCGTCTTCCGGCGCGCCGAAGACGACACCGTCCTGCGCGCGCCGTTTTCCGGCGTGGTGACGGCCACCACGGCCGATCCGGGCGAGATCGTGGCCCCCGTGGCGGGCGGCGGCTTCACCCGCACCGGCATCTGCACGATCGTCGACATGGACAGCCTGGAGGTGGACGTCGACGTCTCCGAGAGCTTCATCAGCCGCGTCGCCCCAGGCATGCCCGCCCGGGTGAAGCTCGACGCCTATCCCGACTGGGAGATCCCGGCCCAGGTGATCACCGTCATCCCGACCGCGGACCGCGCCAAGGCGACGGTGACGGTGCGGGTCGGGCTGAAGCTCAAGGACCCGCGGATCGTGCCCGAGATGGGCGCGCACGTGGCGTTCCTCGGCGTGCAGCAGCAGAGCGCCGCGCCCGCGGCGCGCGCCGTCGTCGTGCCGCCCGCCGCGGTGCAGACCGAAGAAGGCGGCCAGTCGGTGGTGTTCGTCATCACCGGCGGCAGGGCCCAGCGGCGGGCGGTGCGCCTGGGCGAGCGGAACGCCGCCGGCCAGCTCGTGCTCGCCGGCCTGCAGCTCGGCGACGTCGTCGCCGCCCAGGGCGCGGATCACCTCAAGGACGGGGCGAGCGTGAAGGTCGCCAACCAGAAACGTGGGGAGGACAATCCATGACGGCGCTCGTCGAGTTGAACGGGGTGGTCAAGCGGTACATGCGCGGCCGGCAGGCCGTCGAAGTGCTGCACGACCTCGACCTGGAGATCGCCGACGGCGAGTTCCTGGCGCTGATGGGGCCGTCCGGATCGGGCAAGACCACCTTGCTCAACCTGATCGGCGGCCTCGATCGGCCGACGTCGGGAAAGATCGTCGTGGCCGGCGAGTCGATCGATCAGCTCTCTGGCGGCGCCCTTGCCCGGTGGCGCTCGCGCCACGTCGGCTTCATCTTCCAGTTCTACAACCTTATGGCGACGCTTTCGGCCGAGAAGAACGTCGAGCTGCCGCTGCTGCTGACCAGCCTCTCCGGAGCCCAGCGCCGGCGCAACGCGGCGGCGGCATTGGAGCTCGTCGGTCTCAGCGACCGCAGCCGGCACAAGCCGTCGGAGCTTTCCGGCGGGCAGCAGCAGCGGGTGGCGATCGCCCGCGCGATCGTCTCCGACCCGACCCTCCTGGTCTGCGACGAGCCGACCGGCGACCTCGACCGGGAAACCGCCGAGGAGATCCTGCGGCTGCTGCAGCTGCTCAATCGGGAGCAGGGCAAGACCATCATCATGGTCACCCACGACCCGAAGGCCGCCGGCTTCGCCAGCCGCACCGTCCATCTCGACAAGGGGGCGCTCGTCGATTCGCCGCTGGAGCAGGTCGCATGAAGTACCTGCACCTGGTCTGGGCGGGCATCTGGCGACGCCCGGGCAGGGCGGCGCTCACCCTGCTCTCGATCGTCAACGCCTTCCTGCTGTTCGGCCTGCTGTACGGCTTCGCCTCCGGGCTGACGCACGCCCAGGCCGACGCCCACGCCGACATGCTCTTCACCACCAGCCGCATCAGCAGCGCCGAGATGCTGCCGACCAGCCTGGTCGAGCGCTTCAAGGCCGTGCCCGGCGTCAGGGACGTTTCGCCGATCGTCAGCTTCACGGGCTTCTATCAACGGCCGGAACAGGCTCTGCGCGCCTATGGCGTCTTTCCCGACGAGGTGCCTCAGACCATGCCGGCGATGCAGATCGACCCGGCGGCCATCACCGCCTTCCGGGGCTCCCGCGACGCGGTCCTGGTCAGCGACGAGCTGATGAAGCGGTTCGGCTGGAGCGTCGGCCAGCACATCCCGCTGACCTCCAGCCTCTGGCAGAACAAGAACGGCGGGCGCAGCTGGGACTTCACCATCGTCGGCCGCTTTTCCGCGCCGTCGAGCCTGGTGCTGCGCAATTCGATGGAGTTCGCCTACGGATACCTCGACCAGGGCCGCACCAAGGGCGAGGGCATGACCAACGCCTTCCTGGTCCGCGTCGCCGACCCCCTGAAGGCCGGCCAGATCGCCGCCCAGCTCGACGCGCTCACCCGCAACTCGCCCTACGAGACCAAGTCCGAGTCCGAGGCCCAGTATGCGCGCGACGGCGTGCAGGCCATCGGCGACGTCGGCTTCCTGGTCAGCAGCATCGTCGGCGCGGTGTTCTTCACACTGCTGTTCTCGGTCGGCGGCGTGATGTCGGAATCGGCGCGCGAGCGGACCCGGGACATCGGCGTCCTGAAGACGCTGGGCTTCTCCGATCGCAGCGTGCTCGCGCTCGCCCTCGGCGAAGCGGTGCTGGTGTGCGTCGGCGCGGCGCTGGCCGGGCTGCTGATCGCCGGCTGGCTCTTCCCGATCGGCACGCGGCTGGTCGGCTTCAACGGCGTGCAGCAGGGGCCGGTGTTCGTCGACGGCCTGGCGCTGGCGCTCGCCCTGGCGCTCGTCACCGGCCTGCCGCCGGCGATCCGAGCGCTGCGGCTGCCGGTCATAGACGCGCTGAGGGACCGCGCATGAGCTTCTTCAGACAGATCTGGACCGTCACCCTGCTGAGCCTGGAGGGCCTGCCCGCCCGGTGGCGGCCGTCGCTGGTGCTGATCGTCGGCGTCGCGGGCGCGGTGGCGGCGACCCTGTCGCTGCTGGCGCTCGGCGCCAGCCTGCGCAGCATGGCGCTGGGCCACATCGACCCGGATCTCGCGATCGTCTTCTCCGGCGGGGCGGCGGGCGAGTCGACCAGCGACCTGTCGCCCGCCGAGGTCGCGCTGATCGTCCAGGCGCCCGGCGTGCGCCTCGATGCGGCCGGCAAGCCGATGGCCGACGGCGAGGCGGTCATCCTGATGGACGTGGTGCGCAAGAAGAGCGGCGTCACCGACCGCATCAACCTGCGCGGCCTCGGCCCCGAGGGCCTGGCGATGGACAAGCAGTTTCACCTGACGTCCGGCCGCATGTTCCGACCCGGCGCCGACGAGCTGATCGTGGGCAGGAAGGCCGAGGGCGAGTACGCCGGCCTCGACATCGGCTCGCGCATCGCCCTGCGCGGGGTGGCCTGGACCGTGGTCGGGACGTTCGAGGACGGCGGCGGCATCGGCGAGGCCGAGATGATGACCGATGCGCCGACCGAGCTGTCGGCCTTCGCCCGCAGCGACTATCAGAGCGTGATCGCCAAGCTGGACAGGCCGGGCGACTTCGCCCGCTTCAACGACGCGCTGACCAGCAATCCGCAGCTCTCCGTGGTGGCGCGCCCCTACCTCGCCTACGTGTCAGTGCAGGTCCGTGGGCTGACGGCGGTGCTCAACTTCGTAGCCTACTTCGTCGGCGTCGTGATGGCGCTGGGCGCGGTGTTCGCGGCGGTCAACACGCTCTACTCGGCCGTCGACGCCCGGCGGCGCGAGATCGCCACGCTGCGCGCGATCGGCTTCAGCGGCTTCGCGGTGCTGGTGTCGGTGGTCGGCGAGGGCGTCGCGCTCGCCTTACCCGGGGCGCTGCTTGGCGGGCTGCTCGCCTGGGCGCTGATCAACGGACGCCAGGCCGACGTCAGCGGCCTCGCCTACAGCCTCGCGGTGTCGCCGGGCGAGCTGGTCTTCGGCCTCGTCGCCGCGGTGGTCGTCGCCCTGATCGGCGCGGCCCTGCCAGCCCTGAAGGCCGCCCGCCTCCCCGTCGCCGAAGCGCTGCGGGCGACCTGACGGCGCCGGGGAGCGGCGTCGCGACGAAGAAGCCGGATATCGGCGTCGTCGAGCGGCGTCTGAAGGACGCGAGAGCTCTCCACAAGCAGCGGCAAAAGGAGCGGTCATGAGCGGCAAGGAGAACATCGAGTTCGAAGAGAGCAGCGGCAATGTCTTTGAGGACATAGGTTCGACAAGGCGACGGCTGAAAGGCTGAGCCACAAGGCGGAGCTCGTCGGCGTGCTCCACAATTACCAGCGAGAGCGCGACCTGAGCCAGCTGGCCTTCAGTCGCCTGATCGGTATTCCGCAGCCGCGCTTGTCCAAGCTCTACAGCGGCAAGTTCGCCGGGATGTCGACCGACAGGCTGCTCGAGGCCATTACCCGGCTCGGCGGCCACGTCACCATCCGCGTCCAACCCCATCCTGCGCCGGCCGAAGCAGGCCGGGTCGAGCTGGAGCTTGCCTGATCTTTTGGCAGCGCAAGATATGCGGGCAATTGTCAGAGATCACGGCGTCTCACGCAAATCCATACAGCCTCGCCGTGACGAGCCGTTCGATCGCGGACTGTTCTACGCTTCGGGTCGCCGGCGGCCGGGCGATGCGCCGGCCAGGTTCTTGTCCGCCACGGCGACCACCATGAGGATGAAGGCCAGCAGCCGCAGCAGATAGGCGCCCGGCTCTTCGCCGTGCGTGGAGCGCTCGAAGCTCGCGACGAGCTGGTTGACCGCCAACAGCCAGAACGCCGCGGAAAAGACCCCGAAGAAGCGGTCCCTGGTGCGCTGCCAGAACCTCAGGAAGAAGGCTGCGGCGATCGCGTGGCCGCCGCACAGCACGCCCGCGACGAAGATGCTGATCTCGGACGAGACGCTCACGCGGCGTTCCGGATGAAGCCGTAGAGCAGCGCGCCGAGGCCAAGCCCGGTCGCCAGCTGCCGCCATGCCAGCAGATCGATCTCCGTGAAGACCAGGAGGTCGGCGGCCAGCAGCAGGTTGTTGACCGTGAAGAAGCCGAAGCCGATCGCGGTCCAGAACAGCAGCGGCGTCTGACTGCGCAGGTAAGCCCGGGCCAGCAGCGCGCCGCAGACTGCGCAGGTGACCACGCAGAGGCTGTAGACGAGGATCGGTACGATCAAGTCCGCCGGTCTCCCAGGCGAAACGCTTCGGCGAGCTTCGCAAGCCCTTCGTTGGAGACGATCGCGTTGACCACCGTCACCGGCCGCTCGCGGTAGGCTTGCGCCAGCGCGTCGCACAGATCGTCGATTTGCTGGATTCGCGGCGCAAACCGCACCCTGTCTGCGGGCCCGCGCGCGACGAGGCCATCCCGCTCGAATCCGGCCAGCACCCCCGAGACCACAGCCTCGCTCGCGCGCAGCTCGCCGACCAGCTCGCTGCTCGACCAGAGGCGCGCCGGCGTCTCGCGCATCAACAGCAACAGCTGCAGCGCCCAGACCGAACGGATGCTCCGCTGGATGAACCCCAGCAGCGCCAAGTCGCTCACCGTGGAATGCTTCGCATGGCGACCGTTTATCGCGGAATCCGCGCCGCGAATCCAGGGTCTGCGCGGGAAATCCGAGCCGCCTTCGGCTCGCCGCTGCTCGGCGCCGTCCCCTGTTTCGCCGGCAGACAAACCTACTCCCCCGGATAGGGCGAGCCGTCCTTGTGGACGAAGCGGCCGTCGGAGCTGGCGCTTTTGAGGTCGATGTCGGAGCAGGTGGTGAGGTCGTCGGGGTGGCGGGAGCCGACTTCCAGATAGATGGCCAGGCGGTCCGAGCGGTTGATCATGTGGTGGCCGTCGCCGGTGTTCTTGGGGAAGCAGGCGCAGTCGCCGGCGCGCAGCACCGTCTCGCCGCCGTCCTCGATCAGCACCAGCTCGCCTTCCAGCACATAGACCAACTCGTCCTCGTGGCTGTGCCAGTGGCGCTGGCTGGACCAGCCGCCCGGCGGCAGCCGCATCAGGTTGACGCCGAAATCCTTCAGCCCGCCGGCGTCGCCCAGCCGCTGGCGGATGCGCTCGGCGCAAGGCGCGTCGAACGGCGCCGGATAGCCGACCCCCTGGCGCCGCGGCACGGCGGCGATGTCGATCCTGGGCATGGCGGCCTCCTCCTCCGGCGGCGGGTCAGGCCGCCACCGCGTTGACATGGGCGGTCCAGGCTCGTGTGTGGCCTCGATGGCGCCGGCCTGGCGCGCGTTCATCGCAACCCAGCCCGACGATCACCGTGTGCAAAGCCTCACCCATGGCGCGCTCCCGTTGCCGCATCCGCGCCAGGATACGCAATTCTCGGCCGCCACGAAGCCCGCCTCGCGCGCCGCGTGGCCGGCGCGAGGCGCCTTGCCCGGGCCACGCCGATGGACCACTATCGGGGCGTGCGTCGGGGGCCCCGGTGATAAGTCTTGCGTGCGGCAGATCAGGCGTCCTCTTCCCGCCTGGAGCCCGCGCCCGTTGAGCGCCGGCCCGGACGAGTTCGACCTCAACGGCGCGATCCTGCGCCGCTCCGAGACCGAGCTGCGCGCCTTCATGGAAGCGCTGGCGGTGCGGCTCGAAGGCGCCCTGCCCGGCCGCGTGCAGGTCGAGCGGCGCCGCGAGGGCCTGCTGTCGCCGACCCGGCGCGTCGCCGCCATCGCGGTCAACTGTGACCGCGCGGTCTACGAGCTGCGGCTGGCCAGGTCGGCGCTCAAGGCGACGCGGGTGAAGCAGGTGCGCGGCGTCAGGCTCTCCTCGGCGGACGTCGCCGTGCCCGAATGGCTGGCCGAGGTCAGCGAAGAGCTGAAGGCGCTGGCCGAGCAGGCCGGCTCTTCCAGCGACGCGCTGCACGGTTTCCTCTAAGGCTCGCCCATGGCTCTCTTCTTCCGCGGACGCGACAAGGCCCCGAAGGGCGATCCGCAGGCCGACGCGCGGCTGGCGGCCTGGGAGCAGGCGCTGGCCACCCACACGCTGCCGCCCGCGGTCACCCAGCGGCTGGCCGACGCGGGCGAGCGGAAGATCCCGTGGATGGCCACCATGACGCCGGCCGAGCTGCTGCTGGCGCGCACCCACGGGCTGCGCCCGCTGGCCACCGTCACCGGCACCTGCTGGTTCCAGTTCGGCCGCAGCTGGACCGAGGGCCACGCCGCCGGCTGGCGGACGGCGCTTGAGCGGCTGAGCCTCGAAGCCGTCGCCTGCGGCGCAAGCGCCGTGGTCGACGTGAAGATGCGCACCACCCGCACCGACCTGGGCTCCAGCATGGACTACACCCTGATCGGCACCGCCGTGCGGCTGGAGCGCCTGCCCCCCAGCACCAATCCGCTGATTGCCACCACCACCGCCCTGGAGTTCATCCGCCTGCTGGAGGCCGAGGTGGCGCCGACCGGCATCGCCGTCGGCGCCTACTACGAGTGGCTCACCGACCCGACCGGAACCTATGGCGGGCGGGCCGCGCTGTCGGGCTCGTTCATCGTCGGGACGGCGATGACCAACCAGCCGCTGACCAAGCTCAGCAACTTCTGGGAGTCGGCGCGCCGGCGGGCCCACGCGGAGCTGCGCCGCGACGCCGCTGCGCAGGGCAACGGCGTGCTCGCCCACACCCAGTTCAGCCAGCTGTTCAAGCGCGAGCTCGAGAACTCGCCCGACCAGTATCTCGGCCGCCACATCGTCATCGGCACGGTCGTCGACCTGCGGCCCGGGGCCAAGGTGCCGCACGAGATCGAGACCGTCGTCGACGCCCGCGACGAGCTGTCGCCGCTCAAGGGCGGCGGCGGCCCCAGCCACAACGCCTACACGTCCAACGATCGGGAAGGATCGATCTGATGAGCGACACGGGCCGCATTCCCGTCCACGCCCTGGAGCGGCTGAAGGGCCTGCGCAGCCAGGGCCACGCCGGCGGCATCTTCACCTCCGACTTCTCGGTCAACGAGTTCCTGCTGGTGCGGAAGTCCGGCTTCGAGCCGGTGGGCCTGTGCGTCGGCTCCTGCATCTACCACGTGGGCATCCAGTACGGCAGCTGGAGCCAGAACCAGGAGATGTCGACGCTCTCGCAGGCGATGTACCACGCCCGCGAGCTGGCGATGAGCCGCATGCGCGAGGAGGCGGCCGACATGGGCGCCGACGGCGTGGTCGGCGTGCGCCTGACGGTCAAGCGGCTCGAATGGGACGAGCACGTGCTGGAGTTCGTGGCCATCGGCACCGGCGTCGTGCACGCCAAGGCCCAGGCTGGCTTCAAGGGGCCGAAGGGCCAGCCGTTCACCTCCGACCTGACCGGCCAGGACTTCTGGACCCTGCTCAAGGCGGGCTACCGGCCGCTGGAGATGGTGATGGGCAGCTGCGTCTACCACGTCGCCCACCGCGGCTTCATGAAGACGCTGGGCACGGTCGGCCAGAACACCGAGCTGACCAACTTCTCGCAGGCGCTGTACGATGCGCGCGAGATCGCCATGGAACGGATGCAGGCCGAGGCCATCGAGGCCGGCGCCGAAGGGGTGGTCGGCGTCGACCTGCACGAGGGCAGCCACAACTGGCAGCCGCACGTGATCGAGTTCTTCGCGGTCGGCACCGCCGTGACGCCCATCGCCGGCGAGCTGGACGCCTCGACCATTCCCGACCCGCAACTGGTCCTGTCGGTCAACAGCTGACCTGGGCCGAGGAGACCAAACGATGAGTATTCTGGGACGCGTCGCCGACCTCTTTCAGGCCAAGACCGGCAAGCTGCTCAACGCCCTCGAGGACCCCAACGACACCCTCGACCTGTCGTACGAGAAGATGCTCACCGGCCTGCAGGAGACCAAGCGGCACCTGGCCGACGTGGTGGCGCAGCAGAAGTCGCTGGAGCGGCAGATCGCGACGGCCGACGCCGAGATCGCCGGCGCCGAGGCCGACGCGCGGCTGGCGGTGCAGTCGAACCGCGACGACCTGGCCCGCGCAGCGCTGGTGCATCGCCAGCGGGCGGCAGACAACCGCGGCGTGCTGCAGCAGGCGCTGCAGGCCATCACGCCGCAGATCGAGAAGCTGGCCGAGTACCAGCGCCGCTTCGAGGAGCGCATCGAGCGCTTCCGCACCCAGAAGGACACGATGAAGGCGAGCTACGCCGCCGCCAAGGCGCAGGTGAAGGTCACCCAGTCGCTGACCGGCGTCGGCGACCGGCTCGGCAACGTCGAGGCTTCGCTGCACCGGGCCGAGGACAAGATGCTGGGCATGCGCGACAAGGCCGACGCGATGGACAGCCTGATGCAGCAGGGCCTGCTTAGGGACCCGCTCGACCCGCGCTCGCCGGCCGACAAGGAGTTGGCCCAGCTGCGCGACTCGCACGTGGTCGAGGACCAGCTGGCCCGGCTGAAGTCGGAGATGGCCGGCGGCGCCCTCCCCGGCCCCGCCCCCGCCCAGTTGCCCAAGCCGGCGGACGGCAGCGAGAGCAGCTGAGGCGGGCGCGCCGCGGGGGCGATCTCAAGAGATGCGCATCGCCGGCGTCGGCCACGCCCTCTTCGCCGCGACGCTGATCGGGCTGGGGCTCTGGGGGCTGGTCGGCGGCGGGTTCGCGCCGATCTGGCAGCCGCCTCCCAAGGGCTGGCCGGCGCGCGAGGCGCTGGCGGTGCTGACCGCGCTGGTGGCGCTGGGCGCGGGGCTGGGGCTCACTTGGCGGCGCACCGCGGCGATGGCGGCTGGCGTGCTGGCGGCGGCGCTGCTGGTGTGGATGCTGGTCTTCAAGGTCCCTGCGATCTTCACCGCGCCGGGCGTGGCGGCCGCCTGGGAGAGCTGCGGCGAGACCGCGGTGCTGGCTGCGGCGGCCTGGGCGCTGTTCGCCGCCGACGCCGGGCGCCTGCGGTTGCTGGCCGGCGAGACAAGCGCCGGCCTGGCGCGGCGGCTCTACGGCCTGGCGATGATCGCCTTCGGCGCCGCCCACCTCGCCTATGTCAAGGAGACCGCGGCGCTGATCCCGGCCTGGCTGCCGGCCCACGTCGCCCTGGTCTGGCTGACCGGGCTCGCCTACATCGCCGCCGGCCTGGCGATCCTCTGCGGCGTGCTGGCGCGCCTGGCGGCGGCCCTTTCGGCGCTGCAGATGGGGCTGTTCACCCTGCTGGTGTGGCTGCCCGTGGTGGCCGGCGGCCACGCGGGCGCCGGGGACGTCAGCGAGGCCGTGCTCTCCTGGGCGCTGACCGCGGCCGGCTGTGTGGTGGCGGACAGCTACCGCGGCCGGCCCTGGCTCGGGGTCGACTGGCGCGCGCAAAACGCCGGCTGATATAGCCGTCTCGCCGATTTCGCCGCCGTCGCCCGCAACGCGGGGGCCTGTCTCTCAGTTCGGACCAGAACGGCAGGCCTGGAGGCGCAGACAGATGAGCAACGCGGAACGGGTGTGGTTCATCACCGGCGCGTCGTCCGGCTTCGGGCAGGCGCTCGCCGAGGCGGTGGTGGCGCGCGGCGAGCGGGCGGTGGTCGCGGCGCGGCGGCTGCCGGCCCTGGAGGCGCTGGCGGCGCGCGACGAGGCGCGCGCGCTGGCCCTGCCGCTCGACGTCACCGACGCAGGAGCGCGGGCGGCGGCGGTGCGCGCCGCCATCGAGCGCTTCGGCCGCATCGACGTGCTGGCCAACATCGCCGGCCGCGGCTCGCTGGGCGCGGTCGAGGAGTTCGCCCCCGAGCAGCTGCGCGCGCAGATGGACCTGAACTTCTTCGCCGCCGCCGAGCTGACCCGCGCGGTGCTGCCGCAGATGCGCGCGCAGGGCGCCGGCCACATCCTCAACCTCACCAGCATAGGCGGGCTGATCTCCATCGGCGGCTTTGGCGCCTACTGCGCCTCGAAGTTCGCGCTGGAGGCCTGGAGCGAGGCGCTGGCCAACGAGGTGGCGGGCTTCGGGATCAAGGTGACGCTGGTCGAGCCGGGCAACTTCCGCACCGAGTTCGCCGGCGACGCCAACCTGCGCCCGGCGCGGCAGCTGCCGGCCTACCGCAGCGTGATCGCGCCGATCGAGACCTTCCTCTACGGCCAGGCCGGCCACCAGCCGGGCGACCCGGCCAAGGCTGCCGAGGCGATGATCGCAGTGGTCGACGACCCGTCGCCGCCGCGCCGGCTGGTGCTGGGCGAGGACGCCTACGACGTGCTGGATCGCACCATCAAGGCGCGGATGGCCGACATCGACCGCTATCGCACCCTGGGCCTGGCGACCGGGTTCGAGGGCGCACAGGTGCGCCCGATCGGAAGTTAGCCGCGCCTGTCGGCGGACGCGGGCCTCGCGCGTCCTAGGCGGGAACCTGGAGGAAACGCCATGCAAGACGCCGCCACCCTCGCCTTCTTCGCCGCCCTCACGCTGGGCCTCGCCGCCACCGCCGCCGACAGCGCGCCCAAGGCGCCCGCCCGGCCGCAAGCCCAAACCCGAGCCCAAGCCAAGCCGCAAGCCCCGCCGCAGGCGCAGCCGCCGGCCGGCCGGTACTACATGGACCGCGCCCACACCTCGGTGAGCTTCCAGGTCAGCCACCTGGGCTTCTCGCACTACACGGCGCGGTTCTCGCGAGTGGACGGCACCCTACAGTTCGACCCGGCGCACCCGGCGGCGATGCGCGTCGAGGCGACCATCGATCCGACCTCGCTGGAGGTGAACGCGCCGCCGGCCGGCTTCCACGACCAGCTGATGGGCGGCAACGGCTGGTTCGAGGCGGCGAAGTTTCCGCAGATGACCTTCCGCTCCACGTCGGTGAAGCTGGTCCGCCCGCACGAGGCGCTGGTGACCGGCGCGCTGACCCTGCACGGCGTCACCGCGCCGGTGACGCTCGACGTCACCTACAACGGCGGCTACGCGGCCAACAGCTACGATCCGGGCGGCGCGCGCATCGGCTTCTCCGCCCACGGGTCCCTGAAGCGTTCGGCGTTCGGCGTCTCGGCCGGCATCCCCGCCCCGGGCTCCAGCTTCGGCGTCGGCGACCAGGTCGACATCGCCATCGAGACCGAATTCAACCAGAAGCGCGCGGGCAAGTAGCGACTCCAGGCGCAGCGGGCTAGGAAGCGTCGGCGTATCCGCCGCGGCCAGCCCGCATCTCGCCAGGAGCCTTCACATGGGCTGGTCCGTCAATCGCCCTACCGGGCTGACCTTCCATCGTCCCGGCCGCTCGACCAAGGGCTACACCCTGCTGACGCCGCATGGTGACACCTGCGCCTACCTGATCGACGTCGAGGGCCGCTTCGTCCACCGCTGGAGGTTCACCCACATCAAGCCGGGCTACGGGCGGCTGCTCAGCAACGGCAACTTGCTGATGACCGGCTCGGACGTGAACCTGCCGAAGCCGCCGCCCGACGAGCCGACCAAGCCGCCGCCGCCGTTCGAGCAGCACATCACCCGGCTGGGCGGCTACCACACCACGCTGGTGGAGGTGGACTGGGACAGCAACGTCGTCTGGGAGTACGTCAACCGCGCCCAGCACCACGATTTCCACCGCTTCGCCAACGGCAACACGCTGGTGCCCGAGTGGGTGCAGTTGCCCGAGGACCTGCACGGCAAGGTGCGCGGCGGCCTGCGCAAGCCGAAGGAGAAGCTGCCGCGGCTGATCGGCGACGACCTGGTGGAGATCGACGCGGACAGGAACGAAGTGCGCCGCATCCACACCTGGCGGCTGCTCGACCCCGCCAAGGACCCGATCGACCCCACCTACCGGCGCTGGGAATGGAGCCACGTCAACGGCCTCGACGTGAACGAGGCCGGCGACATCGTCTTCTCCGCCCGCAACTGCCACCGGATCGGCGTGATCGACGGCAAGACCGGCGAGCTGAAGCTGAAGCTCGACAAGACCTACGGCCAGCACAACCCCACCTGGCTGCCGAACGGCAACATCCTGGTCTTCGACAACGGCCGCGACGCCTCGCGGGTGATCGAGATCGACCCGGCCAGCGGCGAGATCGTCTGGACCTTCCGCGGCTCGCCGGTGCAGCAGTTCTTCAGCGGCCACATCTCCGGCGTCTCGCGGCTGGAGAGCGGCAACCTGCTGGTCTGCGAAGGCACCGGCGGGCGGCTGTTCGAGGTGACCCGCAGCCATGAGGTGGTGTGGGAATGGATCAACCCGCTGGTCAACAACGACACCCGCGGCGAGCCGACCGTGAGCATCTACCGCGCCCACCGCTACGGCCCCGACCACCCCGCCCTCGACGGCCGCGACCTCGACCCGTCCCGCCTCGCCAACCTC
>DASXEN010000125.1:0-10538 GCA_036490095.1 Caulobacteraceae bacterium | reverse complement strand
TCTCGGTCGGGCCGGGCGCCCACACCGCCGGCCGCGTCACCATCCTGCGCGCGGCCTTCGTCGGCCTGGGCGCGCTGATCATCAACGGCGTCACCGTTGGCGAGCGCGCCACGGTTGGCGCCGGCGCGGTGGTGGTGCGCGACGTGCCGGCCGGCGCGACCGTCGTCGGCAACCCGGCTAGGGTGCTGTCCGCCAAAGCCTGACCAGAGGAGGATGCGATGCTGAGGACTGAGGACATCGAGTATCACGCCGACGGCGCGCGCCTGGTCGGCTATCTTGCGGTGGATGACGGCAAGCCCGGCAAGCGGCCGGGGATCGTCGTCGCGCACGAGGGCGGCGGGCTCAACGACCACGCCAAGCGCGCGGCGCGGCGGCTGGCCGAGGCCGGCTATGTGGCCTTCGCGCTCGACTACTACGGCGACGGCCAGCCGCTGTCCGACCTCAGCCAGGCGATGCCGCGGATCACCGCCTGGATGGCCGACCCGACCGGCATCCGCGCCCGCGCCCACGCCGCGCTCGAGGTGCTCATCCACCAGCCCGAGACCGACGCTGGCCGCCTCGCCGGCATCGGCTACTGTTTCGGCGGCACCACGGTGCTGGAGATGGCCAGGGCCGGCGAGCCGCTGAAGGCGGTGGTCGGCTTCCACTCCGGCCTGGCCACGTCCCGCCCGGCGCAGGCGGGTCAGCTGAAGGCCAAGGTGCTGGTGCAGATCGGCGCCGACGACCCGATCATCCCACCCGAACAGCGCGTCGCCTTCGAGGCGGAGATGACCGCGACCAAGGCCGACTGGCGCATGCTGCTCTACGGCGGCGCCGGCCACTCCTTCACCAATCCCGACGTGAACGCGCTGGGCCGGCCCGGCTTCGCCTATGACAAGGCCGCCGACGAGCGCTCCTGGCGCGCCATGCTCGACCTGTTCGGCGAGGCGCTGACCTAAGCGACGGGTCCGCGCGTGCGGGCCGTGAAAGGCCAGGTCCAGTTGGAGATTCCGATGAAGCATTCGATCCTCGCCGCCGGCGCGCTGGCGCTCGGCGTCCTCGTCGCCCAGGCCGCCGCCGCGCAGCCGCAGGGCATGGCCGCCGTGCGCCAGGCCTGCGCCGCCGACCTCAAGAAGTACTGCGCCGACGTGCAGCCGGGCGGCGGGCGCATCGGCGAGTGCATGCGCGCGCACGTCGCCAGCCTCTCGGGCGCCTGCAAGTCGGCGCTGATGCAGGCGCGCCAGCAAAAGGGCGGCGTCGGCGCCGGCCACTGAGCTGCGCCGACTTTCATCGAGAATCGGAGGCCGCGCGGGAACCCGCGCGGCCTCCGCCCGTTAGGAACGCCGTTTTTCGGCGGCGGTTTCAATGTCGCCGGGCCGCCGCGATCTCGTTGAAGCGGCTCGGAAAATCCCTAAGCAAGCGTTACTGTAGACGGGCTGCGAATGTTGCGACGCGGCAGCGTGCTTGCGACTCGGTCACATTCCTGCCATAAGGCCCGCTTCTAAGCAGACGCGCCGATCGTCGTGTACCGATCGGGCAGCGCCGGGGGGCCGCGAGCAAGCCGCCCCTTGGCGCGATAGCTGGGGGCGCATCGGCCCTCGTAGCAAGGGACACGCAAGTCATTGTCTTTTTTCGTAAAAACGCGCCGTGAGGCGCGCGTCCTGGCGTTTGCGTCAGCCATCACCTTGACTGTAGGCGTGGGTGTCGCCAGCGCCTATGTCGCGGGCCGGATCGGCGCCGGGACGACCGCGCGCAATGAGGCGGGCCGCCTGATCGCCATCTCGCAGCCGCCGCAGAAATTTGCTGCGGCGCAGCAATCCTCGCCGGCGCCGCAGCCGACCCGGCTCGACATAGCGCTGCTGCACGCCGCCAGTTTCCAGATTCCCGCGCCCTTCCGGCTCGCCGATCCCAGCGAGTCCGGCCACGACCTCGATTGCCTGACCGCCGCGGTCTACTACGAGGCGCGCGGCGAGACGAAGGCCGGGCAGGCGGCCGTGGCGCAGGTGGTGCTCAACCGGGTCCGCAACCGCAACTTCCCCAAGACCGTCTGCGGCGTCGTCTACCAGGGCGCGGCCGGCCACAGCTGCCAGTTCAGCTTCGCCTGCGACGGCGCGGCCGAGGGGCGCCGCGAACAGGGCGCGTGGACCAGGGCGCGCTCGGTCGCCGCCCGCGCGCTCGGCGGCTACGTGATGCCGCAGGTCGCCGGCGCCACCCACTTCCACGTCGCCTCGCTGGGCGCGGTGTGGGGCGGCTCGATGGTGCGCATCGCCCAGATCGGCGAGCACGTCTTCTACGCCTTCTCCGGCCACCGCGCGCAGATCGCCCGCGGCGCGTCGCAGAGCTCGTCGGCAGGCGACGACGACGGCCTCGACCCCGGCCCGACGGCCGACGGCGGCCAGCCGGCCTCGCCGGCGCTGACGCCGGTCTCGGCCAAGCCGGCGGTGCAGACCGTAGTGGCCGCGGCGCCGGCGGCGGCCTCGACCCCCTCCTGAAGGCGGTTGCCTAACCGGCGCTGAGCCACATGATGCGCCCCGGTGCAGACACCGGGGGAGATTTCATGTCGCTGATCGCCGAACACCAGCTGTCCGAGAACCTGCTCGGCCGGCCCTACGAAGCGCTGACGCCGATCCAGAAGAGCGTCGTCGACCTGGTCGCGTCGGAGACGCCGAGCAAGGAGCACCCGGCGCTGTGCCCGGACGAGCGTAATTTCTGGGAGCGGCTCGCCGACCACGTGGCGGCGGTCGGCGGCTCCTGGGGCTTCATCTTCGGCTTCGGCGTGGTGCTGGTCGGCTGGATACTGATGAATACGGCGCTGGCCAGGCACGCCTTCGATCCGTACCCCTACATCTTCCTCAACCTGATGCTCTCGATGCTGGCGGCCATCCAGGCGCCGGTGATCATGATGAGCCAGAACCGCGCGGCGGTTAAGGACCGCGAGGCTGCCGAGCACGACTACATCGTCAACCTGCGCTCCGAGCTGGAGCTGATGCACCTGCACGACAAGCTGGACGCGATGCGCGAGCAGCAGCTGGAGACGCTGATCAAGGGCCAGGGCGAGACCATCGAGCTGATGCGCCAGCAGGTGGCGGCGCTGTCGCAGCAGATGGGTGGGTAGCCCACTCCTCCCCCGCACCGCAGAGTGCGGGGGAGGTGGCGCGCGGAGCGCGTCGGAGGGGGCGAACGGTGGTTGCGGCTTGGCGCGTCGGCTGAGGTGAAGCTGGCAATTGGCCGGCGACGGGCAGGTCGGTCCATCGCTGGCCCCCTCCGGCCCGCTTCGCGGTCCACCTCCCCCGCACTCTGCGGTACGGGTGAGGAGCGGGTATCAGGCCTCGTCGAGGCCGATGTCGAGCACCGGGGCGGAGTGGGTGAGGGCGCCGACGCTGATCACGTCGACGCCGGTCTCGGCGATGGGGCGCACGGTGGCGAGGGTCACGCCGCCCGAGGCTTCCAGCGTCACCTGGCCCTTGGCGCGCGCCACCGCGGCCCGCAGGTCGGGGAGGCTGAAGTTGTCCAGCATCACCACGTCGGGCGCCTCGGCCAGCGCCTCGTCGAGCTGCGCCAGGCTGTCGACCTCGCACTCGATCTTCACCAGGTGGCCCGCCGCGGCCCTGGCCCGGCGGATCGCCGCGGCGACGCCGCCGGCTGCGGCCACGTGGTTGTCCTTGATCAGGATGGCGTCATCGAGCCCAAAGCGGTGGTTGACGCCGCCACCGCAGCGCACCGCGTACTTCTCCAGCGCCCGCAGGCCGGGGGTGGTCTTGCGGGTGTCGGTGATCGCCGCGCCAGTTCCCGCCACCGCATCGACGTAGGCCCGCGTCAGCGTCGCGACGCCCGAGAGCCGGCCCATCAGGTTGAGCGCGGTGCGTTCGGCCGAGAGCAGGGCGCGGGCGTTGGCCGAGACGTCGGCGAGCGCGCCCGGCTCCAGCTGGTCGCCGTCGGCGGCGCGCGCCTCGAAAGCGGCGGCCGGATCGAGCGCCAGCACCGCCAGGCGGGCGCAGTCGAGCCCGGCGATCACGCCGCGCTTGCGGCTGGCGAAGCGGGCGGCGAAGCGGGCGTCGGCGGCGATGCAGGCGGCCGAGGTGATGTCGCCGGCGCGGCCGAGGTCCTCCGCCAGCGCCGCGCGCACGATCGGCTCGATCAGCAGGTCGGGCAGCGGCTCGATCATCGGCCGCGGGCCGGAAAATGGGGACACACACGCTTTTCCGCCGCGGCTGCGGCGTAGGCGACGCCCGGACCGGAAAAGCGTCTGTGTCCCCACTTTCCCCACCTTCCCATCACGCCGCCTCGAACGCCGGCGCCAGGGTGACGCGGCTGCGGATCGGCGCGGCGAGCTCGGGGTAGTCGCTGCGGAAGTGGGCGCCGCGGCTCTCGCGCCGGGCCAGCGCGCCTTCGGCCACCAGCCGCGCGGCGACGAGCGGCAGCGCCGGGCCGTGCGCGGCCTCCAGCGCCGCGATCTCGGCCAGCAGCCGCTTCAGGCCCGCGGCGTCGCGCACCACGCCGCCATCGCGGCTCATCGCCCGCCGCAGCGCCTGCAGCGCCGCGTCCGGCAGCTCGGGCGCCGGCTCGGCGGGCAGCGGCGCGGTCGCCGGGTCGGCGACGGCCGCCGCGGCGCGGCCCGCCCTCGCGCCGAACACCGCCGCCTCCAGCAGCGAGTTGGAGGCGAGGCGATTGGCGCCGTGCGCGCCGGTCGAGGCGCATTCACCGGCGGCGTAGAGCCCCGGCAGCGACGCTTGGCCCGCCGCGCCGGTCTCGATGCCGCCCATGTGGTAGTGCACCGCCGGGACCACCGGGATCGGCTCGACGCGCGGATCGAGGCCGGCGGCCATCGCCGCGGCGAACACCGCCGGGAACTCGTGCGGGAAGGCCTCGCCCACCGCGGCGCGGGCGTCGAGGAAGGCGCCGCGGCCGGCCCGCCGCTCGGCGGCGATGGCGCGGGCCACCACGTCGCGCGGCGCCAGCTCGGCGGCCGGGTGGTAGCCCGCCATGAAGGCCGTCCCGTCGCTGTTCACCAGCTTTGCGCCCTCGCCACGCAGCGCCTCGGTGGCGAGCGGGGCCGGGTCGCCGCCCCCCTCGATCACCCCAAGGTCCATGGCGGTGGGGTGGAATTGCACGAACTCGGCGTCGGCGACCTGCGCGCCCGCCAGGGCCGCCAGCGCCAGGCCCTCGCCGCGCACCTCGCGCGGCGTCGTGGTCACCGCGTAGAGGCCGCCGAGGCCGCCGGTGGCCAGCAGGGTGGCGGGGGCGACGATCTCGGCCAGCGCACCGTCCGGCGCTTCGGCAAGCACGCCGCGCACCCGGCCGGCGCGGTCGGTCAGCAGCCGGCGCACGCGGACGCCTTCGCGCACCTCGACGGTTGGCGCGGCGCGCACCGCGGCGATCACCGCGGCCATGATCGCCCGCCCGGCGCCGTCGCCGCCGACCCGGGAGACGCGGGGGCGGCCGTGCGCCGCCTCCAGGCCCTGCAGGAAGCCGCCGTCGGCGCGGCGGTCGAACGGGGCGCCGAGGGCCGCCAGGCGGCGCACCGCTGCCGGGCCTTCGCGGGTGAGGATGGCGACCGCCTCGGGGTCGCAGAGCCCGGCGCCGGCGGCGATCGTGTCGGCCGCGTGCAGCTCCGGCGCGTCGTCCTCGCCGAGCGCCGCGGCCATGCCGCCCTGCGCCCAGGCCGAGGAGCAGCCTTCGCCGAGCGGCGCGGCCGCCAGCACCAGCGCCCGCCGCGGCGCAGCGGCGAGCGCGGCCGAGAGGCCGGCCAGCCCGCCGCCGACGATGACGACCCCGTCGAAGCTCTCGCGCTCACGCATCACCGCAGGCCTCCGAAGCCGAACGACCGCAGGTTGATCGCGCCGGTCTGGACCGCCGCGAAGGTCACCGCCGCGCAGGCGGCGACCACCAGCAGGTAGAGGCCGATCGAGGCCACCCACTCGAGCCAGGTCAGCGGCCGCGAGGCCGGGCGCAGGCTCCCGGACAGGAACGCGCGGGCGACGCCGAAGGCGATCACCAGGGCGAACATCACCGATCCGCGCTGCAGCGCCCAGGCGAGCCCGGCCAGCGCGATCGCCAGCAGCGCGCCGCGCTCCAGCAGCGGATGGATGCGCGCCAGCGCCGGACCCAGCGCGTTGGCGCCGTCGAGCGGCGCGGCCGGCGCCAGGTTGATCAGGTTCAGCGCCCCCACGTAGAAGGCGCCGGCGATCCACCAGCGCTGGCCGGTGAGCGCCGCGGCGACGAAGAAGGGCAGGGCGGCGATCAGTCCGAACGCCGGCCCGGCCAGCGCGATCAGCACGCCCTTGAACTCGCTATCCGGCGCCCGGGTCATCGTCGCCGCGCCGCCGAAGAAGGGGATGATGCGGATGCGGCTGGGCCCGGCGCCGGCCCAGTTGATCACCATCAGGTGGCCGAACTCGTGCACGAACACCCCGCCCACCAGCGCCAGCGCGCCGAGCCAGCCGGCCCAGAGCCCGATCCAGCCGGCCAGCAGCAGCGTCGAGAGCAGGCCCCACAGCAGCTCCTGGGTCCGCGACGGCTTGGCGGCGTGGAGCGTCGGCGCGGCCTCGGCGGCCGGCGCAGGGTCCGGGTCGGCCCAGGGCGAAACGAAGGTGTCGGGGGCGTCGGCCATCGCCTCAGATCAGCTCGACGTCGACATGGTGGCGCGCCCTGACCAGGTCGTAGCGGGCCGGGACGGCCGGCGGCGGCAGATCGATCATCCGCTGCACCGCCAGCCGCGCCCGCTCGGCGACGTCGGTGGGAATGGTCACCTCGTACCGGCCGTGCAGCAGCGCCGCGTGGATGCCTTCCAGGGTGATCCGCTTCATGTGCGGGCAGAGGTTGCAGGGGCGCACGAACTCGGTGCACGGCGCGTCGGCGGTGATGTTGTCGGCCATCGAGCACTCGGTGATCAGCACCACCTGCTTCGGCTGGCGCTTCACCACATAGTCGGTCATCGCCGTCGTCGAGCCGGCGAAGTCGACCAGCTCCAGCACCTCGGCCGGGCATTCGGGATGGGCGAGGATCTCGGCGTCCGGCCAGCTCTCGCGCACCGCCCGGATGTCGTCGGCGTCGAAGCGCTCGTGCACCTCGCAGCGGCCCTGCCAGGCGATGATGCGGATGTCGGTCTGGCGCGCGACGTTGCGGGCCAGGAACTCGTCCGGCAGCAGGATCACCCGGTCGGCGCCGGCGGCGGCCGCGGCGGCCTCAACCACCTGCACGGCGTTGGCGCTGGTGCAGCAGATGTCGGTCTCGGCCTTCACCTCGGCGGTGGTGTTCACATAGGTGACCACTGGTGTGCCTGGATAGCGCTGCTTGATCAGCCGCACGTCGGCGGCGGTGATCGAGGCGGCCAGCGAGCAGCCGGCCCGCAGGTCGGGGATCAGCACCGTCTTGTCCATGCAGAGCACCTTGGAGGTCTCGGCCATGAAGTGCACGCCGGCCTGGACGATGACCTTCGCGTCGGTGCGCGCCGCCTCGCGGGCCAGTCCCAGGCTGTCGCCGATGAAGTCGCCGACGCCGTGGAAAATCTCCGGCGTCATGTAGTTGTGGGCGAGGATCACCGCCTCTCTCTCGCGCTTCAGCCGGTTGATCTCGGCGATCAGCGGAGCGTGGACGCGCCACTCGATTGGCGTCACCCGCGCCTTGACCTTCTCCCAGACGTTCGCCGTGGCGAGCTCGACCTCGGGGGTGAAGTCGAAGGTCCCGTCAGCCATGGCGTCCTCCTTTTGCTCAAACTGAGCATTTCCTGGGCCTGAAGAAACGCCGCACCCGACGGGCCGGCGTCCCTCCCTTATGCTGAAACTGAGCATAAGTCGCCTGACCCATATAGACCCGCGTTTTGCGGCCGCAAAGCCCCTCCGCGTCTTTTTTTGGTCACGAAAACTGGAGCCTCTGTCAGCTCCTCCGGCGCCCCTCATGGAAACCAAAGGGTCCCAGAGCCGGTTCCGGCGCGAAACGCGTGCTCAAGGGCGTCAACGTGCGCAAAAACCTGTAAAGGGGCGGCCAATGCAGGTCGCCACGCTCTTCAGGAACCTCGTCGTCGGGGGGGTCTCGCTGATCCTCGCCGCGTGCGGCGCCGCCTCCGCGGACCGCAGCGGCGACGGCGTGCAGCGCGTCATCGACGAGATCGGCGCGCCGACGGCGCGCAATCTGGCGCAGCTGGAGCAGCGCCTCGGCCCGGCCGGCCTGACCCTCGCCGGCCGCTTCGATCCGGCCGTCCACACCGACTACTGGGGCCGGCCGACCGCCTGGGCGCTGCTCGACCTGCGCAAGGCGCCGACGCTGCCGTGGGGCGACCTCAGCGCCGCCGACGCCGCGGCGGTGAACGCCCTGTTGCCGGCCGACGACGCCGGGTTCGCGCCGGCCAAGCCCTTCTTCCTGCGCGCTTCCGGGGCCGAGCGCGACCGCGCCGTGCTCTGCATGACCCAGGCGATCTACTACGAGGCGGCGCTGCAGCCGCTGGGTGGCCAGCAGGCCGTCGCCCAGACGGTGATCAACCGCCTGCGCCACCCGGACTTCCCGAAGTCGGTCTGCGGGGTGGTCTACGAGGGCTCGGAGCTGCCGATCGGCTGCCAGTTCTCCTTCACCTGCGACGGCTCGCTGGCGCGGCCACCGATCGAGCCCTACTGGAGCCGCGCCAAGGAGGTGGCTGAGGCGGCCCTGGACGGCTTCGTCGCCGCGGACATCGGCCCGGCCACCCACTACCACGCCGACTACGTGTTCCCGCGCTGGGGACCGCAGATGGTGAAGATCGTCCAGCTCGGGGCGCATATCTTCTACCGCTACCCGGGGCCGGTCGGCGATCCGTCGGTGCTGACCGGCCGCTACGCCGGCAACGAGCTGAAGGTGTCGATGACCGGGCCATCGCCGGACGCCATCGCCGCCGCCAAGGCCGCGCTGGCCTCCGGCAAGCTGACGCTGGCCGACCTCGCCGCGGCGCCGGTCCCGCCGACGCTGACCCCGCCGCCGACCGGCAAGCCGGCGCAGTTCGCCGCCTCGGCGCCGGGCGCGGCCAGGCCGGCCGCCGCCATCGCCCCGCTGCTGGCGGCCGCGCCCGGCGACCTCGTCGCCGGCCGCCGCATCCCGACCAAGCAGCAGATCGCCCGCGTCAACGCCCAACTCCCGCCGGTCGACGACCCGGACGCCCCGATCGCCACGGCCCGGCCGTAGTTCCCCTTAAGACCCGCTCATCCCGGCGCACGCCGGGACCCAGGCTGGCTGGGTTGCAGAGCGCGTTTGCCTGAGATTGGCGGCGCGCCGCAGGCGCCTAGTCTTAACGCAGAGGCCGCAGAGAAGGCGCGGAGGTCGCAGAGGGGCTCGCTGTCTCCGCGTGCTCTGCGCCTTCTCTGCGTCCTCCGCGGTTAGAAGCGATGCCTACGGCATCCGCCATGCCGGACGGTTTCGCGCCCTTCAACCGCCTCCTGCCTAGGTCCGACCTGCGTCGGGATGAGCGGGGGAGGGCTCGTGGCCACGAGTCTAATTTCGCAACCTCGGCCATGGCCCGCCGCCGCCGAGCGGCTAAGCTGCGACCATGAGCCGAGCCCAGCTGATCCCCGACCTCGACCTGGTGGCCCGCTGCCAGGCCATCATCGGCGGCTACACGGCCACCCGCGTGCAGATCGTCGCCGACCGGCCCGGCGATCCGCGGGGCGCCGGCGTGCGGCGCTGGCCGGGCGCGGTCGCCTGTCGCTGTCCGATGTTCGGCGAGAACATGTTCAACCGCGGCTTCGGCTTCTCCGACGCCACGCTGGACGCCGCCGGCGAGGCCATCGCCTGGTACGAGGAATGGAAGGTCCCGGCCGCCTTCGAGGTCGCGCCGGGGCCGCCCGGCGAGGCGCTGATGGCGCTGCTGGCCGGGCACGGCTATCGCCAGACCGGCTTCCACACCGCCTTCGCCGGCTGGAGCGACCTGCCGGACGCGCCGGGCGCCGGCGTCGAGGTGCGCCGCGTCGAGAGTAGCGAGGATCTGGCGGCCTTCTCCGACGTCTATCACGCGGGCTGGGACATCACCGGCTTTCGGGTGCCGATGGCCCCCTGGCTCGCCGCGCCGGGCTGGCGGCTCTACCTCGGCCTCTGCGGCGGCGAGCCGGCCGGTGCGGCGATCCTCTACCTGGACGGCGGCGACGCCTACCTCGCCGACGGCGCGGTCGATCCCCGGTTCCGGGGCCGCGGCGTCCACCGCGCCCTGCTCGACCGCCGCTGCGCCGACGCCGTGGAGGCGGGCGCCCAGGTGGTCTTCTCCGGCGCCGACTACCTGAACGGCAGCTGCCGCAACATGATCCGCAAGGGGCTGGGCATACTCTACACCAAGGCCATCTGGACCCGGCGGCTGCCCGGAGCATAGGGGCTCGGGTCCGCTTTGCCGCGAAGGCAGGGCTTCTTTTTGGCCACGGAAAACACGGCAAACACGGACGGGAAAGCCCTCAACTCCCCCCCCATGTCATGTATGGACGGCCCCCTTTGGGCAAGAGAGCTTGGGGCGTTTTTGGCGAACAGTTTGGAGCGGTCATGTATCCGGCCTGTTGATGCGGCCGGCATGGCCGCTGGCCCGCAAGGGGTACGCGGATCGGGTTCCCATC
>DASXEN010000050.1:0-27265 GCA_036490095.1 Caulobacteraceae bacterium | reverse complement strand
AGCCAGCCGTGAGTGGCGGTGTGCTCGGCGGGCGAGAAGGCGGTGTCGCCATCCCAGCCCAGGCCCTGCGCGCCCATGGCCTCCACCATCAGCTCCGTGCGTTCCTGGGCGAAGGTGGCGGCGGCGTATTTGATGATCGAGGTGGCCGCCGAGGGGCCGTTGCTGGCCCGCGCCTCGGCGTTGAGCCGCGCCAGGGTCAGCCCGAAGGCCTGGAAGTCCATCTTGTTGCGGGTGATGCGGCCGCGCAGGTCATGGTCGGCGACCGCGCCGGTCTCGTCCGCGCCGACGTAGCGCTTGGCGATCTGGCCGAGGTCGCCCGCCGCGCCGCCGGCGCCGCCGCCTCCGCCGAAGCCGCCGGAGATGTTCTGCCGCTCGTACTGCAGCAGGCGCTTGGCGATCTCCCAGCCGTGGTTCAGCCGGCCGACGAGGTTGCCTTTCGGGATCTTCACGTCGGTGAAGAAGGTCTCGCAGAACGGGCTCTCGCCGCTGATCAGCTGGATCGGCCGCGTCTCCACACCCGGCGTCGCCATGTCGATCAGGACGAAGCTGATGCCCTCGTGCTTCTTGGCCGAGGGGTCGGTCCGTACCAGGCAGAAGCACATGTCGGCGCGGTTCGCGTAGCTGGTCCAGATTTTGGAGCCGTTGATCAGCCAGTGGTCGCCCTTGTCCTCGCAGCGCGTCTGCAGGCCCGCGAGGTCGGAACCGGCGCCGGGCTCGGAGTAGCCCTGGCACCAGCGGATCTCGCCGCGGACGATCTTGGGGATGTGCTCGGCCTTCTGCTCTTCATTGGCGAACTCCAGCAGCACCGGCCCCAGCATCCACAGCCCGAACGAGGCCAGCGGCGAGCGGTAGCGGCCGAGCTCCTGCTCGACGATCCGCGCCTGCTCGGGCGCCAGGCCGCCGCCGCCGTACCTGGTCGGCCAGGCCGGCGCGGTCCAGCCGCGCGCGGCCACCCGCCGCATCCAGACGATCTGCGGGTCGTCGGAGCCCTGGAACCTGCGCCCGCCCCAGACCGCCTCGTCGGCCCAGTTGCCCGCACCCTTCAGCGCGGGCGGATAGTTGTCCGCCAGCCAGGCCCGCACCTCGGTGCGGAAGGCGTCAAGATCGCCGCCGAAATCGGCCATGCCGCAGCTCCCAAACGATCGCTGGGCGCGACACTAGCAAGCGACCCAGGCGCGTCCAAGCCAAGCCGGGACAGGCGCGCGCCGCGCGGATAGGCTATCGTTCCCGTTGGAGCAGGGGCGAAGGGGCCGGATGCGCTGGTGGCGCGAACTTCGACCGGCGGCGATGGCCGTGGCGCCGTGGGTGCTGGCGATCGCGACGGCGGGCGGCGGGGTGATGCTGCTGTTCTCCGGCGCCACCCCCTCCGACCCGGAGCGGTTCCTGTGGCTGGCCCGCTACGCGCCGCTGATCCTGATCGAGATCAGCCACTTCCTGTCCAGCATCATCGGCCTCGCCCTGATCCTGGTGGCGTTCGGCCTCAGCCGGCGGCTGGACGCGGCCTGGGTCGGCTCGATGCTGCTGCTGCCGGTGGCCGCGGCGCTGGCGCTGACCAAGGGCTTCGACTGGGAGGAATCGGCGGTGCTTGCGGCGATCCTGGTCTGCCTCTGCCCGTTCCGCGAAGCCTTCCCGCGGGCCTCGCGGCTGACCGGCATGGAGATCACCCCGGGCTGGATGGTCTCCGCCGCCGCGGCGATGGCCGGCGCGGCGATCGTCGGCTGGTGGTCGTTCCAGAACGTCGACTACGGGCAGAAGACCTGGGTCGGGGCGATCGCCGACGCCGACGCCGCGCGGGCGATCCGCTCGTCGGCCGCCGCGGCGGTGCTGCTGCTCGGGTACGGTCTCTGGCGGCTGGTGGCGACGCCGGCGACGCCGAAAGTGGCCGGCGAGGACGACCCCGAGTTCCTGCGCGTGCGGGCCATCCTCGCCGGCGCCCAGGCCGCCGAGCCCGGCTCCAACCTGGCCCTGCTGGGCGACAAGCGGTTCCTGTTCTCCGACACCGGCGGCTCGTTCCTGATGTTCGGCATCCGCGGCCGCTCCTGGATCGCCATGGGACCGCCGGTCGGCCGCCGCGACGAGCGCGCCGACCTGTTCTGGCGCTTCCGCGAGCTCGCCGACGCCCACGCCGCCAGGCCCTGCTTCTACGCGCTCGGCCCGGAGGACCTGCCGGAGCTGGTCGACCTCGGCTTCTCGATCCAGAAGATCGGCGAGAGCGCCGCCGTGCCGCTGGGCAGCTTCTCGCTCGAAGGCCGGCGGCGCGGCAACCTGCGCCGCAGCTGGCGCAAGACCGGCGAGGAGGGGGCGACCTTCGAGGTGCTGGACGCCGCCGGCGTCGCCGCCGCCATGGCCGAGCTGAAAACGGTGTCCGACGCCTGGCTCGCCCACCACGCCGGCGACGAGAAGAGCTTCAGCCTCGGGGCGTTCCTGCCGGCCTACGTCGCCGAATTCCCCGTCGCCGTGGCCCGCGTCGAGGGCCGCATCGTCGCCTTCGCCACCCTCTGGACCACCGCCCAGCGGGCCGCCTTCTCCATCGACCTGATGCGATTCGCCGACGACGCGCCCAAGGACGTGATGGACTTCCTGTTCGTCGAGCTGATCGACTGGGGCCGCAGCGAAGGCTACCAGGCGTTCGATTTCGGCATGGCCCCGCTGGCGGGGCTGGAGGACCGGCCGCTGGCGCCCATAATGTCGCGGGTCGGGCGGCTGCTCTTCGAGCGCGGCGAGGACATCTACAACTTCCAGGGCGTGCGCCGCTACAAGGACAAGTACGACCCGCTCTGGGCGCCGCGCTACATCGCCGCGGCGCGCAAGTGGGCGATCCCGATCCTGATGGCCGACGTCGGCCTGCTGTCGTCGGGCGGGGTCGCCGGGCTGACGCGGCGCAGCCGCAAGCCGGAGGATCGCAGCGCGCCGCCTCGGCGCGCAGCGTGAGAGCGGCGTCAGGGGACACGGCGCACCTCGTCCCGCCGGCGGCTATTCGGTGGCATTGGCCGACGCGTGCGGGCGCCCATCGGCCGCGCTCGCGCAGCAGGCGAGTCGTCGCAGGCGCGTCCAGACCTTAACGCCCGGCGGCGTGACTTAAGGTTTGCTTAACCACGTTGCTCGAAGACTGAGAGACTGATGGACGAAGCCGCCGGGCGTCCACAGCTGTGTGAGATTGTCGCAAGATATTGGGCCTGGGGCTCGTTTACACACTAGGAATCGGTGGTTAGCGTTCGAACTCCGTGTTGGGAGATCGATTCGGAATGGCTGCGGGGGCTCCCAGAAGCGCCAGGTACGTCGATCCAGCGAGCCGCCAGATGGCGGAAGACCTCGCTCGACGGTCTGGCCTCACTCTTAACGAATGGGTCTCGCGCCTGATGGCCGAGGGCCCCGAGGACGCGACCTCGCAGGAGTATTTCAGCCAGCCGCAGGGCGGCTATCTGGAAGCCTCGCGCGGCTCGCCGTTCGGCGCGTCGCAACCGCGCTACGAAGCGCTCGGCCACCCGGCCGACGAGGTCGGCCGGGTCACCTCGGCGATCGAGCGCCTCTCCGAGCGGATCGAAGCCGCCGAGAGCCGCCAGGCGCTCGCGGTCGCCGGCATCGAGCGCTCGGTGCGCGAGGTGATCGGCCGCATCGACGACGCCGAGCGCGAGCAGACCCAGATCGGAACCCGCTTCGAAGGCGCGCTGCGCGAAGCCCGCAGCGAGGCCGGCGACATCGCCCAGCGCCTGCGCCGGGTCGAGGAGGAAGCCGCCCGGCCGCGCGACGGCGACGGCCAGCAGGCCCTCGCGGTCGCTGGCGTCGAGCGCGTCGTGCGCGAGGTGGCCGGCCGCCTGGACGACGCCCAGCGCGAGCAGGCCCAGCTCGGGGCGCGCTTCGAAGGCGCGCTGCAGGAAGCCCGCGGCGAGACCGTCAGCCTCGCCCAGCGCCTGCGCCGCATCGAGGACGAGGCCGTCGGTCCCCGCTCCGTCGAGGCGCTGCGCGCGCTGGAGGGCGCGGTCGGCAAGGTCGCCGGCCACGTCTACGACAGCGAGAAACGCTCGCGCGACGCGTTCGCCGAGCTGCAGAACCGCGTGGCGCGCCTCGACGCCGCCGAGCAGGCCAGCCTCAGCGCCATCCGCGAGCTGAAGCACAGCTGCACCGCCCTCGACGGGCGCCTCAGCCTCTCCGAGCGCGGGACCGAGGACGGCGTCGAGCGCGCCGCCGCGGAGCTGGCCGCCCGCGTCGACGCCAACCGCGAGGAGCTGAGCCGACAGCTCGCCGCCGCCGCCGACGCCCGCTTCGACCGCGTCGAGCAGGCGCTGGTGCAGATGACCGAGCACGTGCGCACCGCCGAGGCCCGCAACGCCGGCGCGCTGGAGCGGATGGGCCGCGAGGTGCTGGACGTCGCCCAGACCCTGAGCCGCCGCGTGCACACCGTCGAGCGCAGCAGCGCCGAGGCGGCCGACCGCGTCGGCGCCGAGGTCTCGCGCATCGCCACCGCGGTCGAAGACCGCTTCGCCCGCGCCGATTCGGTGCAGGCGCAGGCGCTGGAGAAGCTGGGCGGCGAGATCGCCCGCATCACCGAGCGCCTCGCAGAGCGCATCGCCAACGCCGAGCGCCGCTCGGCGCAGGCGATCGACGACGTCGGCGAGCAGTTCGCCCGCATCAGCGAGCGGCTGACCCAGCGCAGCGAGCGCTCGGCCGGCGAGCTGGCCGACCGCATCCGCCAGAGCGAGGAGCGCACCGCCCGGCTGCTGGAGGACGCCCGCCAGAAGCTCGACGACCGCATGGCCGAGACCCAGCGGCGCATCGCCGAGCCGGCGCCCGCGCCGCGCGCGCCGGTCTCGCAGTTCGAGGACGACGTCGAGCTGGAGGAGAACGCGCCGTTCCCCGGTTTCGAGACCCCGCCGGCCGAGCGGCCGTTCCCGGCCACGTCCGCGTTCGCCTCGCTGCGCAAGGACAAGGTCTCGTTCGACGACGAGGACTTCGAGGCCGCCGCTGCGTTCGAGGGACCGCCGAAGCCGGCCCCGGTGCTCGATCCGGACATGACGTCGCCGCCGCCGGCGCTGGCGTCCCGCGCCGCGGCGCTGCGCAGCCCGGCGTTGCGCGCCCCCGCCCCGGACCACGACTTCGACTCCGGCGACCTGGAGCCCAACGTCGGCTTCGACGTCGAGGACGAGCTGGTCGGCCCAGCCTCGCATGCGACGCTGAACGCCCAGCCGCTCGCGCCGCCGCCGCCCACCGCCTTCCCCTCGCGCCCGCCGGCGTCCGCCACGTCCATGCCGCAATCGCCGCCCGACGCCGGCGGCTCGGCGCTCAGCACCCGCGACGTGATCGAACGGGCCCGCGCCGCGGCCAAGGCGGCCAGCGTCCGCGACGGCATGGCCAAGGCCCGCGCCGCCGCCCGTCCCGCCGACGACGGGGTGTTGCAGAACCTCGCCTTCGGCCGCGCCCGCAAGCGGCCGGGCGGCATGTCCGGCGCGCTGATGGTGGCGAGCCTGCTGGCTGCGCTCGGCCTCTCGGCCGGCGGCTATGTGTTCCTGGACGGCAAGCCCGGCGGCAAGCTGCCGAAGCGGGTGGCCGACGCCCTCTCGGTGGTGACCAGCGATCCCAAGGCGGCCGGCGCCGACGGCGCGCAGCTGGCCGCGGTCGCCTTCACCGCCAAGCCCGACGCGCCCGCCGGCCCCGACCTCTCCGCCCCCTACTCGGCCGCGGTCGCCAAGGTGAAGGCGGGCCAGGCCGGCGGCCTGGCCGCCATCCGCAAGCTCGCCGATGGCGGCTACGCCCCCGCCGAGCTGTTCCTCTCGCAGCTCTACCAGGGCGGCGAGAACGGCGTGAAGAAGGATCCGACCGAGGCTCGCCACTGGCTGGAGCGCGCCGCCGAGGGCGGCGAGCGCAACGCCATGCACAACCTGGCGCTCGACGAGCACGACGGCGTCGGCGGCCCGAAGAACGCGGCGGCCGCCGCCGAATGGTTCCGCCGCGCGGCCGAGCTTGGCCTCCTGGACAGCCAGTTCAACCTCGCCAGCCTCTACGAGCGCGGCGACGGCGTCAGCCAGAACCCGGCCGAGGCCTACAAGTGGTACCTGATCGCCGCCCGCGCCGGCGACGCCGGGGCCAAGGCCGGAGCGCTGCGGGTTCGCGCCGGGCTGACCCCCGACGCCCGCGCCGTCGCCGAGCGCGCCGCCGCCGAGTTCCAGCCCAGCGGGCCCGCGTCCCTGACGGCTGCGGCAGCCCCGCCGCTCGGCCCCGCCCAGCCCGCGTCGCCCGACCTCGTCACCGCCCAGCGGGCGCTGAACCAGCTCGGCTACTACCAGGGTCCCACCGACGGCGCCTCCTCGCCAGCGCTGCACCTGGCGCTGGCCGCCTACCAGCGCGACCAGAGCCTCCCGGTCACCGGCGCCCCCGACCAGGCCACCATCGGCAAGCTGTCGGTTTACACGCGGTAGGTCCACCCGCGTCTTGATGTTTCATGACTCGGGAATATGTGTGCCTGCCGGAGCGAACGATGACGCAGAGCCGCGAGAAATTCGCCACGCAGGTCGATGGCGAGCTACTAGCCAGCTTGAGAGCGCTGGCGAAAGCTGAAGGGCGACAGCTGCAAGCGCTGGTTGACGAAGCTTTCGCTGGCCTGCTGGAGCAAAGACGGCAGTCCAGCGCCAGGCCGCACGTGATGGCCGCCTATCGCGCAAGCCATCGACGTTTTGCGTCGCTCTACGAGAAGCTTGCGAAGTGACGGACTACCTCACCATCGCCGATGTGCTGGCGATGCATGAGGATCTGATCAAGCGGTATGGCGGCGCAACCGGGGTCCGTGACCTGGGTTTGCTTGAGGCCGCGCTCTACCGTCCTCAAACCGGCTACTACGCAGACCTCGTCGCCGAGGCCGCGGCGCTATGGGAAAGCCTCTCGCAAAACCACGCGTTCGTGGACGGCAACAAGCGGATCGCCTTCGCCTCGATGCTCGTCTTTCTGGAGATCAACGGAATCGAGCTGACGGCCGGCGCCAGAGAAGCCTGGGCGTTCCTGTTGTCGTTGTACGAGAACGGCGATGTCCGATTCGAGTCGCTCGAAGCGTGGCTTCGGGCGAACTCGAGATTCGTTTAGGTTGCCGTCAATCCGGCCCCAGCTGCCCCCACCCCACCGCATGGACACGGCGGGCGCCCAGCGCCATCGCCAGCGGGGCGCGGCGGAAGAGGCTGGCGTAGGCGCGGTCGAGCACGTTGAGGCCGCCGGCGAAGGCGCCGAACGCCGGCATCACCAGCCGCTCGCCGTCCGAGACGAAGCAGCGCCGGCGCACGCTGGCGGCGCGGCCCCGGATGCGGGCGCAGGGGTGCAGGTGCCCGGCGACCTCGCCGTAGCGCGGCGCGGCCGCCGGCTCGTGGACCAGGCTGAGGCCGGCGGCGGTCCAGCACGCGGCCGACTGGCCCGGCAGCGCCTGCGGCCCGTCCGCGTCGTGGTTGCCGACCACCCAGATCAGCTCGGCGACGGCGGCCAGCGTCGTCAGTGCGCGGACGTCCTCCGCATGCAGCCGCGCCTCCGCGGCGCGGTCGTGGAAGCTGTCGCCCAGCAGCACGATGGCGCGCGGCCGCAGCTGGGCGACCTCGGCGGCGAGGCGCGCCAGCGTCTCGCGGGTGTCGTAGGGCGGCAGCAGCTGGCCGCGGGCGGCGTAGGCGGAGCCCTTCTCCAGGTGCAGGTCGGCGACGATCAGCAGCCGCTCGGCCGCCAGCCACAGCGCCCCCGACGGCCGCAGCAGCGCCTCGGCGCCCGCCAGCTCCAGCGCGACCCCGCCGCATGGACTGGGTGCAAAGGCATAGCGAAAGGCCGGCTCGGCGCTCGTAGGCTGCACGCTCGCAGGCCGCACGCTCACCGCGTCGCCTCGGCGATCAGCTCGTCGGCGGCGAGCTCCAGGATCATGTCGCCGGCGCCGCCGGGCGAGCGCTGCCTGCCGATCTCCAGGATCATCGGCACCGAGAACGGCGACAGGTGGTCGAGCGCCGCGTGCCGGATGCGGCCCTTGATCCGCGCCAGCAGCTGCCCCAGCCGGGCGACGTCCACCAGGCCCTTGGCCGCGTCGGCGCGGGCGCAGCGCAACAGCAGGTGGTCCGGCTGGTGGCGGCGCAGCACGTCGTAGACCAGGTCGGTGGAGAAGCTGATCTGCCGCCCGCTCTTCTGGTCGCCGCGGAAGCGCCGCTCCACGAGGCCGGAGATCAACGCGCAGTTCTTGAAGGCGCCCTTCATCATCGCGCTTTCGAGAAGCCAGGATTCGAGGTCGTCGCCAAGCATGTCCTCGGCGAAGAGGTCGCCCAGATCAAGGCCGTGCATCGGCTTCAGCGCCCAGATGGCCACCGAGTAGTCGTTGCAGACGAAGGCGAGCGGGCCGACGCCGGCGCGCTCCAGGCGGCGGGTCAGCAGCATGGCCAGGGTGGTGTGGGCCAGGCGCCCCTCGAACGGGTAGGCGACCATGAAGTGGCGCTTCTGGTGCGGGAAGGTCTCCAGCAGCATCTCGTCCGCGGCCGGGATCGCCGACTTGTCGCGCTGCACCTCCAGCCACTCGCGGGTGTCGTCCGGCAGCACCTCCCAGTGGGCGCCGTCGCTCATCAGGCGGCGGACCTTCGCGGCCAGGAAGGTCGAGAGGGCGAACTTGGAGCCGCCCCAGGATGGCATCTTCGGGGTTTTGTCGCCGCCGGGGCGCACCAGCACATCGACCCCGGTCACGCCCACCAGCTCCAGCACCTGGCCGGCGAACACGAAGGTGTCGCCCGGCTCCAGCACCTCCAGGTAGCCTTCCTCGACCTCGCCCAGCTTGCGCCCGCCCTGCCCGCGGCGCGTGGCCATCCGCACGCTGAGCATGGCCGGCGAGACGATGGCGCCGACGTTCATCCGGTGGCGCAGCGCCGTCTCGTCGTTGCGCACCTTCCAGAGCCCATCGAGCCCCTTCACGATCCGCTTGAAGCGGTCGTAGGTCTTCAGCGCGTAGCCGCCGGTGGAGACGAAATCGATGACCTGCTCGAAGTCCTCCCAGGCGAGGCCGCGGTAGGGGCCGGCGGTGCGCACCTCGTCGTAGAGCGCCAAGAGGTCGAACGGCTCCGAGCAGGCGAGACCCATCACATGCTGGGCCAGCACGTCGAGCGCCCCCTCCCGCCAGGGCTCGCTGTCGAGCGCGTTCTCGGCGATCGCCTCGCGGGCGGCCTGGCACTCCAGCATCTCGAAGCGGTTGGCGGGCACGAAGAGGGCGTGGCTGGGCTCGTCGAGCCGGTGGTTGGCGCGACCGATCCGCTGCACCATCCGCGACGCCCCCTTCGGCGAGGCGAGCTGGATGACCAGGTCGACGTCGCCCCAGTCGATGCCGAGGTCGAGGGTCGAGGTGCAGACCACGGCCCTCAGCGCCCCGCGCGCCATCGCCGCCTCGACCCGGCGGCGCTGCTCGGCCGAGAGCGAGCCATGGTGCAGGGCGATCGGCAGGTTGTCGTCGTTGAGCCGCCAGAGCTCCTGGAAGGCGAACTCAGCCTGAAACCGCGTGTTGACGAAGACGAGCGCGATGCGCGCCTTGCGGATCGCCTCGTAGACCTCCGGCATCGCGTGCCGGGCGGTGTGGCCGGCCCAGGGCACGCCGCCTTCGGAGAGCAGCACGTCCACCACCGGCGGCGCGCCGGCGGCGCCGCGCACCAGGTCGACGTCGTCCGCAGCGGTCGGCGTCAGCCAGCGGCGGATCACGTCGGGGTCGTCGACCGTGGCGGAGAGGCCGACGCGGCGCATCCCGGGCGCGAACTGCTGCAGGCGCGCCAGGCCGAGCGCGAGCAGGTCGCCGCGCTTGGAGGGCCAGGTGGCGTGCACCTCGTCGATGATCACGCATTGCAGGTCCTCGAAATAGCGCCGCGCGCCCTCCCAGGCGCAGAACAGCGCCAGCTGCTCGGGCGTCGTCAGCAGCATGTCCGGCGGCTTCACCCGCTGGCGCTGGCGGCGCGCCATGCCGGTGTCGCCGGTGCGGCTCTCGGCGCGGATCGGCAATCCCATCTCGGCGATCGGCGCCATCAGGTTGCGCTCGACGTCGACCGCCAGCGCCTTCAGCGGCGAGAGGTAGAGGGTGTGGACCCCGCGCGGCGCATTGGCCGGCGGCCGCTCGGCCAGCTCGATCAGGCTGGGCAGGAATCCCGCCAGCGTCTTGCCGCCGCCGGTCGGCGCGATCAGCAGCGCGTGGCGCCCGGCCTTCGCCTTCTCCACCATCGCCAGCTGGTGCGCCCGCGGCGCCCATCCACGCTGCTCGAACCACGCCGAGAAGCGCGGCGGCAGGGTGGTCAGGGCGCGGCCGTCGTCCACCTCAGCCGCTCCAGGGACACACAATGCGGCAGCCCGAAGACTCGAAGTCGTGGACGTTGCGCGTGACGACGATGAGATTGTGGACCCGCGCGGTGGCGGCGATAAGTTCGTCGGTGACGCTCGGCCTACGGCCCAATGAACGGTGACGCGCCGCCAGTTCCCCCCATGCCAAGGCGACATTGAGATCGACGGGAAGAATCTGGGTTTCGTAGCGGCGCATGATGGCGAGGTGGACGCCTTCGAGATGACGACGGCGCGTCCCGTCCGGAAGCATCGCCAGGCCCTGCCGCAGCTCGCCGAGAGTGACGACGCTGAGAAAGATCGCCGTCTCTTCGACACCGTCGAACCAACTCTTGAAGCCGGGATCGGGTTGGGGCCGACCCGGCTCACTGATCGCGTTGGTGTCGAGCAGGAACGTCAAAGATCGATGTCGCGTGGCGGTCTGGGGTCGCGCGTCACATCAACGCCCTCCAGATTCATCGCCCGCAGCAGGTCCTTGAGTGTCTTGGGAGCGTCCGGCGTCGTCAGGGCGTCATATTCGCTGGCGGAAAGAACGACCGCAGCCCGCTCTCCGCGGACGGAGATCGTTTGTGGACCATGTGCGCGGGCGCGCCTGACCACCTCGGACAGCCCGTTCTTGGCCTCGGCAAGGCTCCAGTCGCGATCCTGAGGCGAATGTGAATTAGCCATTTGAGCTAGCCATGTAGCACGCGGCTGGCATTCGAACAAGACAACGTTCTCTTTTCGTTTCGTCCGCTTCGTCGTACTGCTCACCCGTGAACGCCGTCGCCCCGAGTCTCGATCTCGCCCCCGCCCTGGTGGTGCTGCCGGGGCCGCGGGCGGCTGTCTGCGACGGGGCGCCGGCGCGCAGCGTCAGGCCGCCGGAGGCGCGGGACCTGTTCGAGGCCGGGCCGGTGATGCTGGCGCACGCGGGGATCACCGCGCGTCGGCTGGGCCTCAGCCCGCCGCCGCGCTCGGCGCGGATCTTCGACGTGCTGGAGTTGTTCGCCTTCGTGCGGCCGGCCGCCTTCTGCGCGCCCTCGGCGGCGGGGCTGGCGCTGGCGCTGGGCCTGCCGGAGCCGCGTGGCGCGGCCGAGCAGGCGGCGGCGCTGCGCGAGGTCGCCGCGCAGCTGATCGTCGAGCTGGCCGGGCGGCCGGCGCCCAGCCGCGAGGAGGCGCTGGCGGTGGCCGAGACCATGGGCCGCGCCAGCTGGCCCTGGGCCGCCGCCGCCATCGGCGCGCTCAGGATGGCGCCGCTCGGCAAGCCGTGGCGCGGCTCGGGCCTGGAGGTGTGGTCGCGGCTGACCGAGTGGGAAGACCAGGCGCCGGCCGGCGAGGCCGGCTCCAAGCCGATCGATCCGGCCGGCGCGGGCCAGCGGCTGGCGGCGCTGCTGGAGCGCGCTGGCCTGGATGAAGCTCGCCCGACCCAGGCCGCCTTCGCCGCCGAGACCGCCTACGCCTTCCAGCCGCGCGAGAAGGAGGGCGAGCCACGGCTGATGCTGGCCGAAGCCGGCACCGGGGTCGGCAAGACCCTCGGCTACCTCGCGCCGGCCTCGCTGTGGGCCGAGGCCAACGGCCCGGCCGTCTGGGTCTCGACCTTCACCCGCGCGCTGCAGCGGCAGATCGAGCGCGAGAGCCACGCCCTCTATCCCGACCCGGCCGTGCGGGCGAAGAAGGCCGTGGTCCGCAAGGGTCGCGAGAACTACCTCTGCCTGCTGAACTTCCAGGAGCAGGTGAACGCCTCGCACCTGGGCGGCGGCGACCTCGTGGGCCTCGCCCTGGTGTCGCGCTGGGCCAGGGCCAGCCGCGACGGCGACATGACCGGCGGCGACTTCCCGGCCTGGCTGCCGACCCTGTTCGCCATCGGCCCGGCCGCGCAGGCCTCGGCCGGCAACCTCGTGGACCGGCGCGGCGAGTGCATCCACGCCGGCTGCCCCTACTACCGGGTCTGCTTCATCGAGCGGGCCATCCGCGCCTCCAAGCGCGCCGACCTGGTGATCGCCAACCATGCCCTGGTGATGACCCAGGCCGCCTACGACGGCGCCCGCACCGCCCGCGGCCAGCCGGCCGACGTCGAGACCGCGCACCTGAAGCGGATCGTCTTCGACGAGGGCCACCACCTGTTCGACGCCGCCGACAGCGCCTTCGCCGCCTGCCTCTCCGGGGCGGAGGCGGCGGAGATGCGCCGCTGGATCCGCGGACCCGAGGGCCGCGGCCGGCGCGGCCGCGGGCTGGAGACCCGGCTGGCCGAGATCCTGGCCGACCGCGACCTGGCCCGCGAGGCGATGGTGCAGGCGAGCCTCGCGGCCGCCGCCCTGCCCGGCGAGGGCTGGTCGGGCCGCATCGCCCCGCCGAACGGCGAGGTCAGCCCGATCGGGCCGATCGAGGCCTTCCTGGTGGCGGTGCTGGAGCAGTTGCGCGCCCGCGCCCAGCCGTCCGACGTCGGCATGGAGTGCCAGGCACGCCCGGCGCTGGAGCTGGTGCGTGAGACCGCCGCGGCCGCCGCCCACGCGCTCGCCGCCGTCGAGGCGCCGCTGCTGGCGCTGGCCCGGGCGCTGGCCGACGTGCTCGACGACGACGCCGACGAGCTGCCCACCACCGAGCGCGCCCGCATCGAGGGGGCGCTGCGCGGCCTCGACCGGCGGGCGCGGATGATGCTGCCGGCCTGGCGCTCGATGCTGAAGGCGCTGGAGGAGGACGCGGAAGACGACCCCGACTTCGTCGACTGGTTCGACGCCAATTTCATGTACGGCCGCGTGGTCGACGCCGCCGCCCGCCGCCACTGGGTCGACCCGTCCGAGCCGCTGGCCGCCGCGGTGCTGGCGCCCGCCCACGGGGTGCTGGTGACCAGCGCCACCCTCGCCGACTCCACCCTCGCCGACCCGTTCGCCCTGGCCGAGATGCGCACCGGCTCGGCCCGCTTCGCCGACCGGCCGAAGACGCTCAGACTCGCCTCGCCGTTCGACTACGAGGCCAACGCCCGGGCCATCGTGGTCACCGACGTCGCCCGCGACGACGCCCGCCAGGTGGCCGCGGCGATGCGCGAGCTGTTCCAGGCCGCCGGCGGCGGCGCGCTCGGCCTCTTCACCGCCATCCGCCGCCTCAGGGCCGTGCACGAGCGCATCGCCGCGCCGCTCGCCGATCGGGGCCTGGCTCTCTACGCCCAGCACGTCGATCCGCTGGAAACCGGCGCGCTGGTCGACATCTTCCGGGCCGAGGAGGACTCCTGCCTGCTGGGCACCGACGCGGTGCGCGACGGCGTCGACGTGCCGGGCCGCTCGCTGCGGCTGCTGGTGTTCGACCGCATCCCCTGGCCGCGGCCCGACATCCTGCACAAGGCCCGCCGCGAGCGCTTCGGCGGCAAGGGCTATGACGACGCGCTGGCCCGCGCCCGCATCGCCCAGGCGTTCGGCCGGCTGATCCGCCGCGCCGACGACCGCGGCGTGTTCGTGATGCTCGACGCCGCCGCGCCCACCCGCCTGTTCTCCGGCCTGCCCGAGGGCGTCACGCTGGAGCGGATGGGCCTCGTCGAGGCGATCGAGGCGGTCGGCGTCCACCTCGGCTGAGCCGCGCCGCCGCAACGGGAGCGGCGCCTCGTGCGTTTGCGCCCCCGGAGGAACGCGCAGCTGCAAGGGACCCCGCATGCAGCCCCGATACTCAAACCTGAACCAGCGGCTCCATTGGGCCACTGCGCTGTGCGTGCTCGCCATCCTGCCGCTTGGCTGGGTGATGGTGCACGCCAAGGACGACTGGCCGTTCCGCGAGGCCTTCTTCAACTGGCACAAGACCCTGGGCGCGATCGTGCTGCTGGTCACCGCCTTCCGCATCGTCTGGCGCTTCCGCGATCCGCCGCCGCCCTATCCGCCGCTGATCGCCGCCTGGGAGCGCGTGCTGGCCCACATCGCCTACTGGATCTTTTTCGCGGCGCTGATCTACATGCCGGTGACCGGCTTCCTGACCACCACCTACGGCGGCCACCCGACCAAGCTGTTCAACCTGATCCCAACGCCGCAGCTGCTGCCCAAGGACCAGCACCTGGCGGAGCTGTTCGGTGGCCTGCACCTGGCCGGCCAGTGGCTGATCTACCTGCTGATCGTGCTGCACCTCGGCGCCGTCGCCATGCACCTGATGTTCCGCCGCGACGGCCTCCTCGGCCGCATGCTGCCGCAAAACGCGACGGATCCGCCGGTGGCGCTTTAGGGGGGATCGCCAAAGAGGGTCATCGGTGGGATTCTCCAATCCCCCAGCGGCGGTCATCGCCGGGCTTTGTCCCGGCGAGCTATGAACACGGCGCCCGAGGGTGGCCGTGCGGCCGCACGGCCATAGCTGGCACGGTGCGCATGGGTGGCCGGCACAAAGGCCGGCCATGACCGGAGGGAGGGTGCGTTGTGTACCTATAGCTGTGTTCGAACACGCTCATAGGTCGAGACCCTCGCTGCGCCCGTTTAAAGCCCCGCCAGCCGCTTCGGTGCCGATACTAGTAGTACCCTAGCGCCCGCCCCGCGCAACGGCCCTCAGCGGCCTTCCCAGCGCCCTGGCGAGGCATCCTGGCGGCCGATGCTCCTCACCCCCGCCGGTCCCGGCCGAAGTTGGGCTCGGCGTTTTCCTGGCCGGCGGCGACGATGCCGAGGCGGATGGTGCGGGTGCGGGTGAAGAGTTGCTGCAGCTTCTCGCCCTCGCCCCAGCGGATGGCGCGCGACAGGGCCTGCAGGTCCTCGGTGAAGCGGCCGAGGATCTCCAGCACCGCGTCCTTGTTGGTGAGGAAGACGTCGCGCCACATGATCGGGTCGGAGGCGGCGATGCGGGTGAAGTCGCGGAAGCCGCCGGCCGAATACTTCATCACCTCGCCCTGCGTCACCTGCTCCAGGTCGGCGGCGGTGCCGACGATGTTGTAGGCGATCAGGTGCGGCAGGTGGGAGGTGACCGCCAGCACCAGGTCGTGGTGCGCCGCGTCCATCAGCTCGACCCGCGCGCCGAGCGCCAGCCAGAAGTCGGTCAGCCGCTCCAGCGCCGCCTGGTGGGGGGCGTCGTCGCGCGGCTGCGGCGTCAGGATGGTCCAGCGGTTCTGAAACAGGGTGGCGAAGCCGGCGTCCGGGCCCGACTGCTCGGTGCCGGCCACGGGGTGGCCCGGGATCACGAACACGCCGGGCGGCGCGCTCGCCAGCAGGGCGTCGGCCACCGCGCCCTTCACCGAGCCCACGTCGGTCACCGTCGCGCCGGCCTTCAGCCCCGGCGCGGCGGCCGCCATCGCCGGCCCCATGGCCATCACCGGCACGGCGAACACCACCAGGTCAGCGTCCTTCACAGCCTCGGCGGCGTCGGCGTGGACGCTGCCCGCGAAGCCCAGCGCCTCGATGCGGGCGCGGTGCTCGGCGCTGGCGTCGGCCACGGCGACCTCGCCCACGGCGCCGGCGGCCCGCGCCGCCCGGATCACCGACGAGCCGATCAGCCCGCAGCCGACCACCGCCATCCTGGCGTAGATGGGCGGCCGCGGCGGCGCTGCTGGCTGGGTCTGGTCGGTCATGACGGGCTCCTCGTCTAGGCTCTGCGGCCGGAGACCGTCCCGAGTGAGCCAGCCGCCGACCATGGGCGGCTGGGACTGTTCGACCGGCCGCTCGCTATGAAGGCGAGCGGTAATAGCGCTGGCGAAGGCGAGCGGCGGTCATGGCGGCCTCCTAGCGGCGCCCGGCGAGCGCGGTCAAGCCTCGGAGACGTGAGTCACGAAGGCCCGCTGGACTGAGCGTTCCGTCTGAGCTCTCTCGCCATCTCGACGAACGCTTGCGCAAGCTCGCTCGCAAGCCTCCGCAGCGATGCACCTGTCATCAGCTTGGCGAACACGGTCAGGCCAATGCTCCAGATGACGTTGGTGGTGCCCAGAACGAGCAGAATCTTGTCGAGCGCGGTCACGGAGCGACCCTCAGTCTATCGGCCAGGCTGCGGAGCCTCTTGGCGCCTGACTTGCGCTGCCGGCCTGTCGCCTTCAGCCCTGTCCGACCGACGCCTAGCACGCCTATGCTAACGGCCCCGAGAAAAAGCACAATGAGAGGCGCCAGAGCGGCTTGCGTCGCAATGATGGCTGCAATTGCTCCCGTTGTGACAGCAACAGCGGGCGCCAGGGCGGCGCGATCCAGGAGATCGATCGTGTCGTCGACGGCGCCCGCGACCTCATCAAGCTCGTCGGCGGCTTTCTCAAGATAGAGGACGAGCAATTCGCGAAATTGCGGGTCATTCTGCTCTTCGCGGACACGGCGGGTCAGCTCAATCTGGGCGGAGACGTCCCCCGCCATCGCCACCATTTGTTCGATCGTAAAGTCGATGTTGCGGCGGTCACCCAGATAGACATCGCGAGCGTGCTCATAGAACACGCGGGCATGCTCTCGCGGCGGGACCTCATGCATTCACGAAGCATGCCCATCGCTGCGCGACGCGGCAAGGCCGAGGATCAGCCCGAGGGTCAGCGGTCAAGCCTCAGCGGCCCAGGAACTCCGCCAGGGCGTCGACGAGGGCGCGGTTGTGCTCTTCCAGGCCGATGGTGATGCGCAGGGCGTCCGGCAGGCCGTAGTTGGCGACGCCGCGGACGATCAGGCCGCGGGCGGCGAGGAAGGCCTCGGCCTCGGCGGCGGTCCTGCCCGGCGTCTGCGGGAAGTGGACCAGCACGAAGTTGGCCGACGGCGGCGTCACCTCCAGGCCGAGCCCGCCAAGCTGCTGGGTCAGCCAGGGGCGCCACTGCAGCACCTGGGCCAGCGAGCGGGCCTGGAAGTCCTCGTCGGCCAGCGCGCCGACGGCGGCGGCGAGCGCCGGGCTGCTGACGTTGAACGGCGGGCGGATGCGGTCGATGGCGTCGGCGATCGGCGACGGCGCGTAGGCCCAGCCGACCCTCAGCGCCGCCAGGCCGTGCAGCTTGGAGAAGGTGTGGGTGACGATAACGTTGTCTGCCTCGCGCGCCATGTCGAGGCCGTCGGTGAAGGTCGGGTCGGTGCAGAATTCGGCATATGCGGCATCCACGACCAGCGCGACGCCGGGCGGCAGCGCCTCGTGCAGCCGGCGCAGCTCGGCGGCGGTGGTGAAGGTGCTGGTGGGGTTGGCGGGGTTGGTGATGAACATCAGCCGGGTGCGCTCGTCGACCAGCTCCAGCAACTTCTCGACGTCGATGCGGTGGTTGGGCTCGGCGGCGCTCCTCACCTCGGCCTGGCAGGCGCGGGCGCCGATGCCGTAGGCGCCGAAGGCGTACTGGCCCTGGACGATGTTGTCGCCCGGCTCCAGGAAGGTCTGGTTGATCAGGTGCAGTATCTCGTCGGTGCCGCAGCCCAGCACCAGCCGCTCCGGCTCGATCCGGTAGCGCTCGGCGATGGCGGCGCGCAAGGGGCCGCCGCGACCGTCGGGATAGAGGTTGAGCTCGGCGGCGGCGGCCACATAGGCCTCGCGGGCTGCCGGGCTGCAGCCGAGGATGTTCTCGTTGCCGCTGAGCTTGACCGGATGCGTCACCCCCTCGGCGGTCGCCTTGCCGGGCTTGTAGGGGGTGATGTCGAGGATGCCGGGCTTGGGCTGCGGAGCGCTCATGTGGCGGCGCTTAACACGCCGGCGCCGGCCGGCGCACCCCTCAGAACACGCGTGGCGCCGGCCCCAGCTTCAGCCCGGCGATCGACGCGGCGCCGCCGGCGAGATCGAGCCGCACCGATTGCGGCGGCTCGCCGGACGCGAGCTTGGCCTTGCCGCCGGCCAGCGCCGCCAGCACCCGCGTCGGCTGGTTGACGGTCACCGGCAGCGCCCCGGTCAGCCGTCCGTCCGGGTCCACGCCGACTGCGCCCGAGCGGGCGTCGAAGCCCGCGCCGCCGGCCGCCAGCGTCAGCTGGTGGACGCCGAGCACGCCCCCGGCGAGCGCCCAGCCGCTCACCGCCTCGCGCCAGCCCGCGCCGTGGAAGGCGCTGACATGGGACATCACCGCATCGGCGGTGATCGCCACCGGCGCGCCCTGGGCGATCCGCGCCAGCCAAGTGCCGGGCGCCGCCGCGCCGCCCTGCACCAGCAGCAGCACCTCGCCCTGATCCTGCGGCCCGGCGCGGGTGTAGAATTGCAGATCCTTGGCGGCGGCCAGCGAGAACGGCTTGGCGCCCGGCGCGGCTGCGAAGGTAATGTCCTCGCCCTCGAGCGACAGCCGCGGCGGATGCTGGTCCCAGCTGTTGAGGCTGAAGCGCAGGCGCCGCGCGGTGACGCTGACCGGCCCGCCGTCCGGCCGCGTGAAGGCGAAGCCGTCCGGCACGGCCACCACCCAGCGGGTTGGAGCGAAGACGTAGGCCTCGGCTTTCAGCGACGGCGCCGCCACCGCCCAGCCGGACGGGTCGGCGAGGCGCAGATCCTCGAGGTCGACGTCGAGGCGGAACGGGTAGCCGCTCGTCGTCCGCTCGCTCCACGACGCCTGCCAGCCGCCGGCGCGCAGGGCCGCGCCGGCCGCGTCGATGCGCTGGCCCGCCGCCATCGCCAGCCAGAACCAGGCGACGCTCCAGCCGGCGACCAGCGCCAGCGCGACGCCCCACGGGATGACCAGCCCGAGGCGTCGCGGCTTGCGGGGCGCGGCAGGGTCGCTATGCAGGGTCACGGTGGATGAAACGCGCGGGCATTGGGTCTTCGGCTACGGCTCGCTGATGTGGCGGCCCGGTTTCCCCTATCTAGAGCGCGCCGCCGCGACGCTCCATGGCCGCCGACGCGCCTTCTGCATCTATTCGGTCCACCACCGCGGCACCCACCAGCGCAAGGGCCTGGTGCTGGGCCTGGCGCCCGGCGGGGCGGTGCGCGGCGTCGCCTATCGGGTCGCCGACGCCGACTGGCCGGCCGCGCACGCCTACCTGATGGAGCGCGAGCAGCCGACCGAGACCTACGTCGAGGCGCGCGCCGCCGTGCGGCTGGCGGACGGCCGCCGCGTCGAGGCCCTGACCTTCCTCTCCGACAAGGCCCACGCGCAATGGGCCGGCGCGCTCAGCCTGGAGCGCCAGGCCGAGCTGATCGCCGGCGCCGTCGGCCTCTCCGGCCGCAACGCCGACTACCTCGCCGACCTCGTGGCCCACCTGCGCGAGGAGGGCATCCGCGACCGGACGATGGAGACGCTGCTGGGGATGGTGCTGGCCCGGGAGGCGGCCGGCTGACACCCGGACCCCCAAAACACCCGCTCATCCCGGCGCGCCGGGATGAGCGGGATCAAAGGGGGAGCAGGGCGTTGGAGGCGGCTTCGATGCGGGCTTCCAGCTCGCGCATGAAATCGCCGCGCTTCAGGCCGGGCGGGATCGGCTCCAGGTATTCGAACACGATGGTCCCCGGCCGGCGGATGAAGCCGTGGGCCGGCCAGTGGACGCCGGAGTTGGTGGCCACGGGGTGGCAGGCCAGCTGCAGGTCGCGGTAGAGGCCGGCGACGCCGGGATGGTAGTCGCCGGCCTGGCCTGGCTCACCGCGGGTGCCCTCCGGGAAGATCACCAGCGGCCTGGGATCGGCGAGGCGGGCGCGGGCGTCGCGCAGCAGGTTGCGCAGCGCCGCCGCGCCGCCCTCGCGGTCCAGCGTCACCATGCCGACCTTGCGGGCGTAGAGGCCGAAGAAGGGGATGCGCATCAGCTCCTTGCGCATCACGAAGCAGGAATCGTCGAGCCAGGCGAACTGGGCGAACACGTCGAGCATGCACTGGTGCTTGGCGGCGACGAGGGCGCGGCCCGTGGGCATGTGCTCGCGGCCGCGCAGCTCGACACGGACGCCGCAGATGGCCCGCAGCAGCCCGAAGATGCCCTGCGACCAGAGCCTGAAGACCCCCAGGGTCCAGCTGCGCGGCAGCAGCAGGAACGGCAGGATCAGGATCGCCAGCACCGCCGACCACAGGTAGAACAGGATCACGAACGCCAGCGAGCGGACGAAGGTCATCGCGCCTCCTGCCTGGGCGGGCTCTTTGGGCCGAGGCCGAGCAGGGTCTCGCGCGCCAGCACCGCCAGGTATTTGCAGTATTCCAGGATCAGCCGCTGCGCGCCGAGCTCGGTCTTCCACCAGCCGCCGGCCCGCAGCTCGCTGGTGGCCACCGGATAGGGCGACAGCGTCGCCTCGGGCAGCGCCGCCTTCAGCTCCAGGCGGGCGCGCGGCATGTGGTAGTCGGCCGTCACCAGGATCAGGCTGTGGAAGCGGTGCGCCCGCGCCCAGCCGGCCGTCTCGCGGGCGTTGCCGAGGGTGTTGGCGGCCTGGAAGCCGAGGTCGACACAGCAGTCGAACAGCGGCTTGGCGCCGCCGGTGAGGATCTGCAGCTGCACCTTGGTGACGTGCCGGCCGACGCCGCTGATCAGCAGCCGCCGGGCCTTGCCGGCCTCCAGCAGCTCCAGCCCGGCGTCGATCCGCTCCCCGGACGCGCCGGTCAACGCCACCACCCCGTCGGCGTCGGGCGGCTCCTCGGCCGGAGTCAGCCGGTCCACCCGCGCGGCGAAGGCCAGCAGGCCGGCGCTCCAGATCAGCAGCACGACGAAGAGCGCCGCCAGGGTTCTCATGCCGCGGAGCTCTGCAAAGCGCGGCTCATGGGCGCTCGGCCAACACCGCCATGGCGGTGATGCGGGCGGTGACGGCGGCCACCAGGGCGCCCAGCACCGGGAAGGGCGCCGGGGCGATCAGGTCCGGCCAGGCGATCGGCAGCAGCGCCGTCAGCTGCTCGTCGCCGCCGCTGGCGATCTTCAGCGCCGCCGCGGCGACCGCCGCCAGCAGGGCGCCGGCGAGGCTGGCCTGGGCCGCGCCGCGCGCAAACCGGGCCTGGAACAGGCGGGCGATGAAGCTGTCGGTGGCGCCGGCGAGGTACAGCGCCTCCACCACCTCGCGCCGCGCGGTCAGCCCCTGGCGGGTGGCGAACGCCACCACCGCCCCCAACGTCGCCAGCAGCAGGGCGAACAGCGCCGCGGCGACGGCCTCGACCGCGCCGCCGGCGCGCATGATCTGCGCCGACCAGCGGCTGTGGTCGTCGACGTCGGCGTCGACGCCGGCCGCCTTCAGCGCCTTCTGCATGTCGGCGGCGCTGGCCGGGGCCTTGCGGTCGAGGTCGACGGCGATCAGCCGCGGGGTCGGCAGGTCGGCGGGCAGCGCGCCCGGCCCGATCCAGGGGGCGATCAGCGCCTGCGCCTTGGCCGGGTCGAGCGCCCGCGCCTCGGTGACGCCCTTGACGCCCGACACCGCCGCGGCGGCCCGCGCCGCCGCCTCGTCCGGCGTGTCCGAGCCCTCGGCGCGCACCACCACGGTGGCCGAGCCGATCAGCTCGGTGCGCCAGCCCTCGGTCGCCCGCGAGCCGGCCAGCGCCCCGACCGCGGCCAGCCCGGCCAGGAACGACAGCGCCGCCACCACGAACAGCAGCGCCCAGTCGCGGCCGTCCTGGCGCGGCAGCAGCGGCGCCGGCCACCAGCGGTTGGCGTCGAAGGCCAAGCTCATCGGGGCTCTGCGCTCATCGCGGCTGTTCTGAAGCGAAGCCGCCGTCCGGCGCAAGCCGTCCGCCCTGCAGATTGAGCACCGGCATGCCGGAGCGGGCGACGAGCTCGCTGTCGTGGCTGGCGATCAGCACCGTCGCGCCGACCCGGTTCAGCTCCATGAACAGGCGCAGGATGCGCAGCCCCATGGCCTCGTCGACGTTGCCGGTCGGCTCGTCGGCCAGCAGGATGTCGGGGCGGTTGATCACCGCCCGGGCGATGGCGAGGCGCTGCTTCTCGCCGCCGGAGAGCGCCGGCGGCATGGCGTGCATCCGCTCGCCCAGCCCCACCCAGGCCAGCAGGTCGGCGACGTCGGCGCGGTACTCGGCCGGCTTGCGGCCGGCGATGCGCGGGGCGAGCGCGGCGTTGTCGAACACCGTCATGTGGTCGAGCAGCCGGAACTCCTGGAACACCACCCCGATGCGGCGGCGCATCATCGGCCGGTCCTTGCGCTTCAGCAAAGCCAGGTCCTGGCCGAAGATCTCGATGCGGCCGCGCGAGGTCTCCTCGGCCAGGTAGATCAGCTTCAGCAGCGTGGACTTGCCGGAGCCCGACGGGCCGGTGAGGAAGTGGAACGAGCCGCGCTCCAGCTCGAACGAAACGTCCCTCAATACCTCCGGCTCGCGGCCGTAGCGCATGGAGACGCCATCGAACCTGACCACCGCCTGCGGCGATATGGGATCGGGAAGGTCGAGCGGCTTCCTGGACATGAGCGCCGAAATCGGCGACCTCGGTAAAGGTTTCTGCTCGGGCGTCCGATTCGGTCCTCATGATACTGACCTGTCCGGAGTGCGCCACCGGCTATTTCGTCAAGGAGGGGCAGGTCCCCTCGGGGGGGCGCACGGTCCGGTGCGCCGCCTGCGGGGCGCGTTGGACCGCCTATCCAGAGCAGCCGCCGATCGAGATGACCCCGATCGACCCGGCCGCGGAGGCCGACGCCAAGCCGGCGCAGGACCCCGCCGCGGAGGACGACGGCGGCCCGATCAGCGCCGAACAGCTGCCGCGCGTGTTCCGCGACCGCGCCGAGGAGGAGCGGCGGACGCGCCGCGCGGTGGTCACCGGCGTCGCCTGGGCGGCTGCGGCGGTGGTGGTGCTGATCCTGATCGGGGTGGCGATCGTCGCCCGCGAGGGCGTGGTGCGCGCCTGGCCGCCGACCGCCTCGGTCTACGCCGCCATCGGCCTGCCGGTGAACCCGACCGGCCTGACCATCGAGCAGCTGCGCGCCGAGCCGGCGCTGCACGAGGGCCACGCGACGCTGGACGTCTCCGGGGTGATCCGCAACATCACCGGCCACGCGGTCACCGCCCCGCCGCTGCGCATCGCCATCCTCAACGCCCAGGGCAAGCGCGTCGCCGGCCAGATCGCCAACCTCGACAACGCCCGCATCCCCGCCGGCCAGGCGCGCCACTTCGTGACCTCGATCTTCGATCCGCCGGTCTCGGAGGCGAACCTCAACGTCGATTTCGTGCTCGGCCCCGGGGCCGCGGCCAGCGCCACCGCCCAGACCCGGTCGCTGGCCGCGCCGGCCGCGCCGCCGCCCGGGTTCACCCTGCGCGGCGCGGCGGCCGACAACGAGCTGATGCCGGCGAACGCCCTGCTGCCGCCGGAGCCGGCCACCGCGCCGGCCAACGCCGCCCCGGCCAACGCTACCCTGCGCAAATGAGCGGGCCGGGCGCCGGTCACGAAATCCTGCTGGACGAGGCGGAGGTCGCCGCCCGCGTCGCCGACCTCGCCCGGCGCCTCGCCCCGCGCCTGAACGACGACGCGGTCGCCGTCTGCCTGCTGATCGGCGGGCTGTGGTTCGCCGCGGACCTCACCCGGGCGCTGGCCCGGCTGGGCCGCCACCTGGCCTTCGACGCCCTCTGGCTCGCCTCCTACGGCGACGAGAAGCAGAGCCGCGGCCGCTGCCAGGTGCGCGCCGACCTGCAGCGGCCGATCGCCGGTCGCCAGGCGCTGGTGATCGACGACGTGGTCGATTCCGGCCTGTCGCTGAGCGAGGCGGCGCGGCTGGTGCAGGGCGCCGGCGCCACCGAGGTGATCACCTGCGTCTTCGCCCGCAAGCCCTGGCCGGCCCCCCGCATCCACGAGCCCGAGTTCGTCGCCTGGGAGGCCCCGCCGCGCTTCCTGGTCGGCTACGGCATGGACAACGCCGGCCGCCTGCGCGAGCTGCCGCACATCGGGGCGGTGGACTGAGGATTCAGTTCAATACCCGCCGGCGCCATCCACGGGGATCGCGACTCGTGTGGAAGCACCCAAGCACGTGCACCCGCGTCTCCACCGACGCGGTAGATCAGCATGTAGGGGAAGCCGTGGACAAAGGCCCTGCGCGCATCGCCATGCAGCCGCGCGTACTGATGAGGGTTGTCGGCGATACGATCACGCAGACGGGCGATCTCGGCGATGAAGCTGTTTCTGATGCGAATAGACCGAGCTTCGTACCAACCGATGGCCTCCGCGAACTCACGGCCGGCTAACGGCGTGAAGGTGACGCGGCGCGTCACTTCTTGTCGAGCCGCAAACCTTCCAGAATCTCCTCCAGGGTCTTACCCTGCGCGACGTCTTCGTCGGCCGTAGCGAGGCGCCGGTCAATCTCATCGATCTGGGCTTGAGTGAGCGGCACGTCGTCCGCCTCCAGGCTGTCCCAGAGTTCGCCGATCAGCTCCAGCTTCTCGGCCGGGGTGAGTTTGTCGATGTCGACGGTCCGCATGGATGGCCTCCGGACACCGAGGATGGGCGCCGCGCAAGGCAGGGTCAAGACTGGAGCCACCCCGGCATCCGCTCGCCCCGCAGCATCTCGTCGTAGCTCGGCCGTTCGCGGATCACCGCGAAGTCCGCGCCCTTCACCAGCACCTCGGGGACCAGCGGGCGGCTGTTGTATTCGCTGGCCATGGCGGCGCCGTAGGCCCCGGCGGTCATGAAGGCGACGAGGTCGCCGGGCGCCAGCGGCGGCAGCGGCCGCTCGCGGGTGAAGGTGTCGCCGGTCTCGCAGATCGGCCCGACCACGTCGTAGGGCGCCGGTTCGCCGGGGCGCGGGCGCACCGGGCGGATGTCGTGGTAGGCGTCGTACATCGCCGGGCGGATCAGGTCGTTCATCGCCGCGTCCAGCACCAGGAAGCGGCGGCCCTCCGGCCGCTCGTGCACGTGGATCACCCGCGCCACCAGCACCCCGGCGTTGGCGGCGATCACCCGGCCGGGCTCGAGGGTGAGCTGGACGCCGAGGCCGTCCAGCGCCGCGGCGATCATCGCCGCATAGTCGGCCGGGGTCGGCGGGTCGGGCTGGTTGAAATACGGCACGCCGAGGCCGCCGCCGAGGTCGAGCCGCTCGACCGTCAGCCCCTCGCCGCGCAGCCGCTCGACGAGGCCGCGCATCCTGGCCACCGCGGCCGCGAGCGGGGCCAGGTCGGTGATCTGGCTGCCGATGTGGCAGGCGACCCCCAGCGGCTTCAGCGCGGCGATGTTGCTGGCCTTGGCGTAGAGCCGCTCGGCCTCGCCGAACGAGACGCCGAACTTGCTCTCGGCATGGCCGGTGGAGATCTTGCCGTGGCCGCCGGCCCCCACCTCGGGATTGACCCGGATGGCGATCGGCGCGCGGGCGCCCCGCTCGGCGGCGACGCGGGCCACGAGGTCCAGCTCCGGCTCCGACTCGACGTTGATCTCGGCGACGCCGGCCTCCAGCGCGAAGGCCAGCTCCCGCCCGGTCTTGCCGACGCCGGAGAAGACGATGCGGCCGGGCGGCACGCCGGCCGCCAGCGCACGGCGGATCTCGCCCTCCGAAACCGTGTCCGCGCCCGCGCCGAGCCGCGCCAGCGTGCGCACCACGGCGACGTTGCTGCTGGCCTTCAGCGCATAGGCGATCTGCGGCTCGCCGAGGCCGGGGTGGGCGGCGAGCGCGCCCTGGAACACCTGGTAGTGCCGCTCCAGCGTCGCGGTCGAATAGACGTAGACCGGGGTGCCCACCTGATCGGCGATGCGGCTGAGCGGAACCCCTTCGCAGCCGAGCTCGCCCCCCAGCAGCTCGAAGTGGTTCACTGCGGCTGGCCGGAGGGGTTCGGCGTCCCGGACGGCAGCGTCGGCTCGCCGGGGATCGGCGTCTGCTGGATCGGGCCGGGGTCGGTGTAGGGGCGGGTGGCCGGGTTCTGGTCGCCGATCACCCGGTTGCCGGCGGCGGCGTTGCTGGCGTTGTCGGCCTGCGCCCGCTTCTGGGCCGCGTTGTCGGCCTTGGACCTGGCGCTCCACATCGGGCCTGGACGTTCCAGGTCCGCCTGCTTGCCGCAGGAGGCGAGGGCCATGACCACCGAAGCGGCCGCGAGCATGACAATGGCTGCGCGCATCATCTCAAGGTTTCCTTCCACCGTTCGATCTCGGCGCGCACGCGATCCGGCGCCGTGCCGCCATAGCTGGTGCGGCTGGCGGCGGAGGCCATGGGCGTCAGCACCTCGTAAACGTCGCCGGTGACGCCGGGTTCGATCGCCTGCAGCTCGGCGAGCGGCAGGTCGGCAAGCGCCAGCCCCAGCGCCTCGGCCCGCTTCACCGCGCGGCCGGCCGCATGGTGGGCCTGGCGGAACGGCATGCCCAGCACCCGCACCAGCCAGTCGGCGAGGTCGGTTGCGGTGGCGTGGCCGGCCCCGGCGGCGGCGGCCATCGCCGGCGCGTCGGGTTTCAGGTCGAGCACCATGCCGGTCATCGCCGCCAGCGCCAGCTCCAGCGCGTCGAACGCCTCGAACACCGGCAGCTTGTCCTCCTGCATGTCCTTCGAATAGGCGAGCGGCAGGCCCTTCATCACCAGCGCCAGCGCGCCGAACGCGCCCAGCACCCGGCCGGTCTTGGCGCGGGTCAGCTCGGCGGCGTCGGGGTTGCGCTTCTGCGGCATGATCGAGGAGCCGGTGGTGAAGGCGTCGGACAGGGTGACGAAGCCGAACTGCGGCGTCGTCCAGAGCACGATCTCCTCGGCCAGCCGCGAGAGGTTCAGCGCCGTCATGCCGGCCGCCGCCAGCGCCTCCAGGGCGAAGTCGCGGGCCGAGACGGCGTCGAGGCTGTTGGCCATCGGCGCATCGAAGCCGAGCGCGCGGGCGGTGGCGTGGCGGTCGATCGGGAACGAGGTGCCGGCCAGCGCCGCCGCGCCCAGCGGGCTCTCGTTCATCCGCGAGCGGGCGTCGGCGAAGCGGCCGGCGTCGCGCCCCAGCATCTCCACATAGGCCATCAGGTGGTGGCCGAAGGTGACCGGCTGGGCGCTCTGCAGGTGGGTGAAGCCGGGCATCAGCGTCGCGGCGTGACGCTCGGCCTGCGCCACCAGGGCCCGCTGCAGGGCGAGGATCTGCTCCACCGTACGGTCGCAGGCCGCGCGCACCCAGAGCCGGAAGTCGAGGGCCACCTGGTCGTTGCGCGACCGCGCCGTATGCAGACGCCCGGCCGCCGGCCCGATCAGCTCGTCCAGCCGCTTCTCGACGTTGAAGTGGATGTCCTCGAACTCTTCGCGGAACGGGAAGGTCCCGGCCTCGATCTCCTGCTCGATGTCG
>DASXEN010000183.1:0-6295 GCA_036490095.1 Caulobacteraceae bacterium | reverse complement strand
CGGGCGGTCAGAACTCGTAGCCGGCCGCCGCCGCGCCGCCGCCGCCGCCGTGGAACGAGAAGGCGACGCTGCCCTTGAGCGTCCAGTGCTCGTCGATCCGGTGCGAGAGGCCGGCGGCGAAGGCGCCCTGGCCCTGCCAGTAGCCGAAGCCGGCGGTGATCATGCTGCGGCCCGGCTCTACCGCCTGGGCGAGGCCGGCCGCGGCCAGGGCGGCGGCGGTGGAGGCGTCGGCCCGCCGCGTCGCCTGGTCGAACTTCAGGTTGGCGTAGGCCTCCGACTGGAAGATCGCGTTGGCCTGCGCGGCCTGCACCTGGCCGAAATTGGCGGCGTCGGTGGCCGCCGTCCCCGCCGCGACGTTGTGCAGCTGGGCGGCCGCGCCGCCGGCGTCCAGCGTCGCGCTGCTGTGGGCGGCGTTGTCGTACTGGACCGAGTTCTGGCCCAGCGTCAGGGCGGCGCTGGCCGTGGTCTGCGCTGCGGTGGCCGTGGTCTGGGCTGCGTTTGCCGTGGCCTGGGCGGTCGCCACGTTCTGGTTGGTGGTGAAGAGCTGGCCGCCGTTCACTGCGTCGGTGCTGCCGGCCGCCACTGTGCCTGCCGCGAGGTTGTGCACCTGCGCCGCCGCGCCGCCGCTGTCCAGCGTCACGCTGGTGTGGGCGGCGTTGTCGTACTGCACCGAGTTCGCGCCGAGCGCCAGGGCGGCGCTGGCCGTGGACTGGGCGGCCGCGACGTTCTGGTTGGTGGTGAAGAGCTGGCCGCCGTTCACCGCGTCGGTGCTGCCCGCCGCAATGGCGCCGCCCGTGACGTTGGTGATGGTGCGCGTCGCGCCGGCCGCGCCGACCGAGACGGTGTTGTCCGCGTCGGCCACCGAGCCCGATCCGATCGCCACCGAGTTGGCCCCCGTCGCCGTGGCGCCGGCGCCCAGCGCGGTCGAGAAGTCGCCGCTGGCGGTGGCGCCGTCGCCGTAAGCGCTGGACGACACGCCGCCGGCGGCCGCCGCATGTCCGGTGGCGGTGGCGTTGACCCCCGACGCGGAGCTCGAGTCGCCGAGCGCGGTCGCCGAGGCGGCGCTCGCATTGGCCCCATTGCCGAGCGCGGCAGTGTCGTCGGCGGTCGCGGCGCTGAACTCGCCGATCGCCACCGAGCCGAAGCCGGTCGAGGAGGTCGCCGCGCCGATGCCTATCGCCTGGGTTCCGGTGACCTGGTTGGCGTTGCCGATGGCGATCGAGGTCAGGTCGGAGGCGGTGTTGAGGTTGCCGATGGCGATCGACTGGTCGCCGGAGGCCGTATTGCTGGCGCCGACGGCGGTGCTCCGGGCGCCGCCCGCCGTGTCGAGGTTGCCGAGCGAGGTCGAGAAATCGCCGGTGGCGCCAGTGTGGTCGCCGAGCGAGGTCGAGGACAGGCCCGACGCGACGCCGCGATTGCCGATCGCGGTCGCATTATCCTGGCTGGCGGTGGCCTGGTCGCCGACCGCGATGGTGTTGGTCCCGCTGGCGGTCGAGCTCAGCCCCTGCGAGATCGAAAAGTCGCCGCTGGCGCTGTTCTGGCTGCCCAGGATCACCGCCGCATCTCCGGTCGCATTGTTGAGGAAGCCCACCGCGACTCCATCCAGGGTGGACGACACGGTGTTGGCGCCGCCGAGCGCGATCCCCTGAGCGCCGGTGACGTTGTTGTTGACGCCGACCGCCGTGCTGAAAGTCGCCGATCCGGTGTTGCCTGTGCCGACCGTCGTGCTGTTGTCGCCGCTCGACGTGTCGTTCTGGCCGACCGCGGTGCTGTTCGCGCCGGTGGCGCTCGCACCGGGGCCGCAGGCGGTCGCGGTGGCGTTGCCGGGCGCGCCCTGCGCCGGCGGCGTCAGCACGCCGCCCACCTCGGTGCCGCAGGCCGCCTGGGCCCGGGCCTCACCCGGCGCGAGCGTCAGCCCGCCGGCGACGACCAGCGCGCCGAAGGCGGCGCCGGCAAGACACGTCGAGTGTAGGTAACGCATGAAGACTTCCCCCTATGTTGTTGACGCCGCGATCATCTGCACCGTCCGCGGAAGATCGCGGTCGCCGCAGCCCGGCCGGCGCCGTTCTGCTGTTCAGTCCGCCGACGCTAAAGAGAATTGACGTGCGCGCGTATCCTGGTTTCCTAGGAGGCGGAGGGGGCCATGGCTGAGCATTCGGCGAGCGGCGTCCACAGGTCTCGACTGGCGCGCGAGTTGATCCAGTCGGCGATCGGCGCCGAGAGCGCGGCCGAAGTCGGCCGCCGCTTCTTCGCAGCCCTGCAGCCCTACGGCGCGCGGGCGCTATGGGCCCGGGCCTATCCCTCGGCCGCGCCCAACCAGGAATACAGCTACTCGCGCATCTCCCCGCCGCGCTGGGAGCAGGTCTATGCCGACGGCCGCTTCGCGGAGGCCAACTTCATCAACCGCCATGGCCGGCGGGCGGCCGGGCCGTTCAGCTGGCTGAGCGTCGCGCGCCGAACCAGCCGGGAGGTGGAGCTGGAGCAGGTGCTGGCCGACCTCGGCTATCCGGACGGCATCGCCGCGCCGATCCAGGAAGACGGCTACTTCGGCATGACCAGCATTGCCTTCGAGCGGCTGGGGCAGCTGACGTCCGAGGAGCGCAGCGCGATCGGCTTGGCGGCGAACGTGCTGCACCAGCGGATGCGGGCGCTGACCGCGCCCAGCCTGGTGCAGATGCGCCCGCTCTCGCCGCGCGAGCGCGACTGCCTGGCCCTGGTCGCGGACGGGAAGTCGGACTGGGAGATCGGCGAGATCCTCGGCGTCGCGGAGACCACGGTGCTGACCCACATGCAGAGCGCGCGGCGCAAGCTGGGCGCCCGCTCGCGCGCCCAGGCAGTGGCGGTGGGGCTGCTGTCGGGGATGCTCTAGCGATCGGGCGCAAATGTCGAAACCGGCGGGTCTTGTTCGTCGTTCCTGCACCCGGCCCGCGAGGGCGGCTCAGATGAGGAGACGGACGATGCGTGTGATGGTGCTGGTGAAGGCGACCGAGGACAGCGAGCAGGGCGTGCTGCCGACGGCCGAGATGCTTCAGGCGATGGGCCGGTTCAACGAGGAGCTGGTCAAGGCCGGCGTCATGCGCGACGCCGACGGCCTCAAGCCCTCGTCGCAGGGCAAGCGCGTCGCGTTCGACGGTCCGCGCCGCATGGTCATCGACGGGCCGTTCGCCGAGACCAAGGAGCTGGTCGCCGGCTTCTGGCTCTGGGACGTCAAGGACATGGACGAGGCGGTGGCCTGGGTGAAGCGCTGCCCCAACCCGATGCCGGGGCCGAGCGAGATCGAGATCCGGCCGCTGTACGAGGCCGGCGACTTCGGATGAGGCGCGCCGCTCACGGCACCCCGTGATCGGACGCCCGCCGCAGGCCGATGCGCCGCGGCGGGCCGCGCGGGCGGGCGACGCGGAAGTTGACCATCAGGTTCAGCAGGTAGGCGCCGACGCCGACGATGCTGGCCGCGCCGACGCGGGCGAGGATGATCTCGACGTGGAGCACGCTGACGGCGAGCCACATCAGCGGCGTCAGGGCGAAGGCGGAGAGCGCCGCGATGGCCAGGAAGTAGACGAGGCCGGCCCGGACGCCGCGCCGGGTGCCGGCGAACACCAGCCAGCGCGCCAGGAAGTAGCCCAGCCCGTTGGCGACGAGGAACGAGACGGTCGTGGCGATGAGGTAGTCGACGTGGGCGCGGCGGACCAGCAGGTAGAGCAGGGCGAGGTCGAGCAGGAAGGTCGGCAGCGAGATCGCCGCGTTGCGGACGAACCGCGGCGCCCGCTCCCACGCCGCCAGCAGGCGCGCCGCGGCCGGTGGGCGGCGCGGACGGTCGATGGGCGGGGCGGGCGGCATGCCATGCTCAAGCGCCGGCCACCGGTTTTCGTTGCCCGGAGGGCGAGGCTCAGCCGGAATGGCGGGGCGAACGCGCGTCTAGCCGAGTCCCGGCCCGCGCGTGGCGGCGCGCCATCTCTGATTGTCGCCGCCGTTCCAGTGGTAGGGGATGATCGGGTTGCCCTCGTCCTGGCCCGAGCCGCTGCAGTCGAAGACATTGTCCTTGCGCGTGTCGTTGAGTGCGAACCAGGGGCCGTCGACGAAATCGACGGTGAACTGGGGCAGGGGGATGCGGTCGCCGTCCTGGCCCACCGGATGGGGGTCGTTGTTGGCGGCGAGCGGCTCCAGCAGCAGGGCGCCGTCGCTGCCCTGGCCTTCCCACGACACATAGTTGCCCGGCGCGGCCACCCAGGCGAGCGAGAAGGCGCCTGGGCCGGCGCCGTTGGCGAGGAACAGGGTCTGGTCGGGATTGCCCGCCGACAGGTGGTGGATGCCTAGCTTATACCAGCCGCCCAGCCCGCCGCCGAAGCCGCCGACCGCCAGGTTCTCGTCCATGTAGGAGACCAGCCGGATTCGGCGGCTGCCGTCGAATTCCGAGAGGTCGGTGAGGTTGCCGTTGGCGTCCATGGTCCCCCCTCCGTGAGGCAGGCGAGGGTGGGGCGCCTTCCAGCGAAGGTAAATCCTGTCGCTTTTTGAAGTTGGCGGCGGGTGAAGGAATCGAACCCTCATCCTTTCGGAGGCGCCGCGTTCGGAACGGTTTGAGTACCTTGCTCGCCACCCGCCATGCAAGGCGGGGCTTTCCCCGCCTAGCGGCGCGAGTTTGATCGAGCGGAGCGGGTGCGGGCCGGGAGCATTGGCTCACCATAGCACACGACGACACCCCGGTTGCGACATGGCGGCCAGGTAAAATCGTCCGGATGTCAGGAAGTTCGCCGCGCACGGTTCGTGCTGACTATCGCCCATCTGCGATAACAACGTTCGAGCTTCACCGCCTGTCCGCGACCCCTTGCCGCCTCGCGGCCCTCTCGCTTGAACGGGGCTCGAAAGCATCCACATAATCGCCCTGAGCACCGCCGGGCTTCGGCGGACGGACTTGCCCGACTCGGCGCATCGTCGAGTTACCGTGGTCCGAGCGGCTTCGGGCGCGTAAGACCGCCGCCCGGCCAGGAGATAAGCGTAATGTCCGAGATCAAGATCCTTCCCGTGCTGCCGCTGCGGGACATCGTCGTCTTTCCGCACATGTCGGTGCCGCTGTTCGTCGGCCGCGAGAAGTCGGTGCGCGCCCTGGAGGAGGTGATGCGCGGCGACAAGCAGATCCTGCTCGCCACCCAGCGCGACCGCGACCAGGACGATCCGACCCCGGCCGACATCTTCGACGTCGGGGTGATCGCCAGCGTGCTGCAGCTGTTGAAGCTGCCCGACGGCACCGTGAAGGTGCTGGTCGAGGGCAAGAGCCGCGCGGCGGTGCTGCGCTTCACCGGCACGGAGGCCTTCTACGAGGCCGAGGCGACCGAGATCGACGAGGAGGGCGGCGAGGCGCACGAGGCCGAGGCGCTGTCGCGGGCGGTGATCGAGCAGTTCGAGAACTATGTGAAGCTCAACAAGAAGGTGCCGCCTGAGGCCCAGGCGCAGATCCCGCAGATCGGCGAGCCGGGCGCGCTGGCCGACAACATCGCCGCCCACCTGGCGGTGAAGATCGGCGACCGCCAGCAGCTGCTGGAGATCTTCAACGTCGTCAAGCGCCTGGAGAAGGTCTACGCCCTGATGGAAGGCGAGATCAGCGTACTGCAGGTCGAGAAGAAGATCCGCACCCGCGTCAAGCGTCAGATGGAGAAGACGCAGCGCGAATACTACCTCAACGAACAGATGAAGGCGATCCAGCGGGAGCTGGGCGAGCAGGACGACGCGCGCGACGAGCTGATCGAGCTGGAGAAGCGCATCAAGAAGACCAAGCTCTCCAAGGAAGCGCGGACCAAGGCTGAGAGCGAGCTGAAGAAGCTGCGCAACATGAGCCCGATGTCGGCCGAGAGCACCGTGGTGCGCAACTACCTCGACTGGCTGCTGTCGATCCCGTGGGGCAAGGCCAAGACCAAGCCGATCGACGTGGTGAAGGCCGAGGAGATCCTCGAGGAGGACCACTACGGCCTGGAGAAGGTCAAGGAACGCATCCTGGAGTACCTGGCGGTGCAGGCGCGCACCGGCTCGCTGAAGGGGCCGATCCTCTGCCTCGTCGGCCCGCCCGGCGTCGGCAAGACCTCGCTCGGCCGCTCGATCGCCAAGGCGACGGGCCGTGAGTTCGTGCGGCTCTCGCTGGGCGGCGTGCGCGACGAGGCCGAAATCCGCGGCCACCGGCGCACCTACATCGGCTCGATGCCCGGCAAGATCGTGCAGTCGATGAAGAAGGCTAAGACCACCAACACCTTCTTCCTGCTGGATGAGGTGGACAAGATGGGCGCCGACTGGCGGGGCGACCCGTCCA
>DASXEN010000054.1:0-14028 GCA_036490095.1 Caulobacteraceae bacterium | reverse complement strand
TCAGCTCGACCGATCGGTGTCGTGCGGGCATTCCTATGCAGGTTCATCCGGTCCCTCCGAGACTCACTGAAGCTTCGCAACCTCAGCCTTCCCGGTCCGGACCGGATGGACAACCTATTGAGACCTCACAGCTAGCCGCCCTTTGCTCGCCAAATTTCCGCCTGCGCCGCGCGAGCGCGGCGCAGGCGGGTTCGCCGTCCCGGCGTTGAGCCGCTTAGTTCAATAAAATCCGTCGCTTGTGCGAATCTCGACGATGGCGCAAGCTCGACCATACCGGCGCGCGTAATCGGGCCAGATTTACACATTTTCTTACACATACACACAGTAAAGTGTGAATTTGTAAGGAAAGTCAAATGCTTACGGTTACCGTGGTCGGACTTAAAAGCCGTAGGGGCGCAAGCCCCGTGCCGGTTCAACCCCGGCCGCCCGCACCAGAACGTCACCGTAATTCGGAGATTGCCGAGCTTATTCTCCGCAAATCTCGCGGAGAATAGGCCCGCAGCCTGCACCACGGCTCCTGGCCGCATTGTCCCGGAGGGGTCGCGGTGGATGGCGGGAGCTGCCAGGCCTGCGAGTCCGAAAACCGCCAGCGGCCCCGCTCCGCCGCGCCTATATTCGGGCCATGACGAGCTGCATGATCTTCGACACCGCCATTGGCTGGGCCGGTTTGGCGTGGGGTGAGGCGGGACTGGTCGGCGCGCATCTGCCGGAGCGGGAGCCGGAGACTGTCCGGCGCAGCTTTCAGCGGCGGTTTCCCGGCGCGGCTGAGATGGCGGCGGCGCCCGAGGAGCTGGCGGCGGTCGTGGAGGCCATTCGCGCCCTGATGCGCGGCGAGCGGGCGGACCTTTCAGCGGCGCGGCTCGACCTGGCGCGCACGCCGGCGTTCGACGCCCGGGTCTACGAGGTCGCGCGCGGCATCCCGGCGGGCGAGACGCTCACCTACGGCGAGGTCGCGGCGCGGCTTGGCGACAGGCTGCTGGCGCGCGATGTCGGCGCGGCGCTGGGGCGCAATCCGTGGCCGATCGTCGTGCCCTGCCACCGGGTCACGGCGGCGGGCGGCAAGCTGGGCGGCTTCTCGGCGCGCGGTGGGGCGCGGACCAAGCTGAAGCTGCTGGCGATCGAGCGGGCGCCGGTCGCGGCGCAGGCGGAGCTGTTCGCTTGAGGCAGGCGCCGGCGCGCCCTCAGGCCGCCGCCGGCTTGGCCTGCGTGCCCTTCGCCCGCCGCGGTTGCCGCGGCTCCATGTCCGTGTCGCCCCAGACGCGCTCGGTCTTGTTGCGCGGCTCCATGAAGCCGGCGCCGAGGGAAAGGGCGCTGAGGAGGTTGCGCAGGCCGTCGAAGACGGCCTCGGGGCTGAGCTGGCGGGTGCGGCGGCCGGGGAACTGGTGCGACCAGTAGCTGACCAGCTGCTCCAGCCGGCCCATGCGCTCGCCGAGCCGTGAGAACAGGCGCGGCCCGTCGATCAGGAAGCGGCGGAAGGGCTCGGGGGTGCGCTGCTCGGTCAGCGCGTCGAACACCTCGTCGTAGATGCGGAACATCTCGGCGATGCGTCGCTCGCACTCGCCCATCAGCGTCTCCAGCTTCGAGAGGCTGGCGCGCACGAAGGGGGCGGTCTCCAGATCGAAGCGGGAGGTCTCGACGGTGGCGATGGAGCGGCGGGTGGCCTTGATCTCCGGGCCCAGCACGCGGCTGCGCCAGCGGTAGTAGAGCACCGCCTTCCAGCAGAACATCGCCTGCGAGAACTGCGGCCACTCCATGCGCATCGCCAGCCGCAGCGGCTCCAGCTCGGGGCTCTGGCCCTCGGCCAGGATCAGGTCGGAGAGCCGCTTGGCCTGGGCCTCGGAGACCACCGTGCCGCCGAAGCAGAGGCTGATCAGCGTCTCCACCTGGTGGGCGACGAAGTCGCGCATCTCGGTCTTGTCGGCGGGACTGAGGCGGAAGTAGCAGGGGGCGACGTCGAAGCTGTTGGCGTTCAGCGCCTCGTAGAGCAGGAACGGGTCCAGCGTCGGCAGCCGATCGAGCAGCTGCAGCACCGCGACGTCGCGGGTGAGGTCGCCGTCGGCGTAGTCGATGTGCCGCTCCAGCTGGTCGATCAGGTCGGGGTCGTCGATCAGGATGAACTGGCCGCCGAGGTCGAGGTCGTCGGGATCGAACGGAAAGATCACCTTGGTGACGATGGCGCCGTGGTCGGCGTCGTACTCGAACTCGCCCGGACGCGGGTGATGCTTGACGATGATGGTCCGGTTCAGCACCGGATGGGTGAACATCGGCCTGGTGCGGTGCTCGGAATCCTCGATCGCGGCGAGGGCCAGGGAATGCAGGTCGAGCACACGGGCCGATGACGACCGCGCCGTGATGCTGCGCAGGCTTTGAACCCCGGTGACGGTCGTGAGGGCACGCAAATGGGTACCGCGTCTTACAGTTGAGCGGCCCCGAAGTAGCACGCCGGTCCCTTCAATCCCATTGAGCGACATGCTAAATCCTGTGTTAACGATATTGAATCTACCCAACTTTTTTCGCCTGCGACGGAGGGTCGCGAGGCCGCAATTGCCTTGGTTGCGCCGAAAACCCGCCGTGTTCGCGCCTGTCTTGCGCGCTCATTTGGCGTGACGAGTTCGTGTCAGTGGGTCGGGAGGCGGGCGTTGCAGGACCATCTGGACATTAACGGCGCCTCGGGCGTCACCTACCGGTTCATGCGGCTGAAGGACGGCCGGCCGCTGTCGCCGATGGGCGGCAACTACCTCTACGTCCGCTTCACCGGCGAGCGCGTCGAGGTGATCTGCGCCGGCGAGGTGCAGAACCTGCTGAAAGACGCCCGCGAGCGCTGGGCCGAGGCGCAGGAGCGCTACCAGGTGAGCGAGCTGTTCTCGCGGCTGAACATCTCCGAGCGGGTGCGCCAGCTGGAGCTGGCCGACATCGTCGAGGCCAACCACCCGCCGATGAACACCACGCCGGAGCGGCGAGCTGGGTAGGGGGCGACCACGGCGCCAAGCTGCGGCGCTTGCACCGGGGCCACGCCACGCGCCCTCCACGGCTTTTCTCGATCCCCATTTCCCCAGCCGATGCGGCGCTGAGGGCCGCCCCGGTTAGTCAAAGCTTAAGGCCGCGGGGCCAGCATCCGGGCAGTTGATTTTCCGAGGCTCGGACCCCGCCCTTTGCGCAACCTCATCGCCGCTGTCGAGCGGGTCGATCCGCTGGTGGTCTCGGGCCGCGTCGCGGCCGTCAACGGCCTGCTGATCGAGGCGCGCGGCGGCCTCACCCGCCTTTCCATCGGCGCGCGCGCCGAGGTGGCGCGCCGCGGGGCCGCGCCGCTGGAGACCGAGGTGGTGGGCTTTCGCGAGACCCGCGCTCTCCTGATGCCGTTCGGCCCACTGGAAGGCGTCGCGCCCGGCGCCGAGATCCGCATCCGCCCCGAGGGCGCGACCGTGCGGCCGACGCGGGGCTGGCTCGGCCGCATCATCGACGCCTTCGGCAATCCGATCGACGGCAAGGGGCCCTTGCCGCAGGGCCTCGCCAGCTATCCGCTGCGCGCCGCGCCGCCGCCGGCCCACGCCCGCGGCCGGGTGGGCGAGCGGCTGGAGCTGGGCGTGCGCGCCATGGACGTCTTCACCACCTGCTGCCGCGGCCAGCGCCTCGGCGTCTTCGCCGGCTCCGGCGTCGGCAAGTCGGTGCTGCTCTCGATGCTGGCCCGCCACGCCGCCTGCGACGCCGTCGTGGTCGGGCTGATCGGCGAGCGGGGCCGCGAGGTGCGCGAGTTCATCGAGGAGACGCTGGGGCCGGACGGCCTCAGCCGCGCCATCGTGGTGGTCGCCACCTCCGACGAGCCGGCGCTGAAGCGCCGCCAGGCCGCCTACATGACCCTGGCCATCGCCGAGTTCCTGCGCGACCAGGACCTGGAGGTGCTGTGCCTGATGGACAGCGTCACCCGCTTCGCCATGGCCCAGCGCGAGATCGGCCTCGCCGCCGGCGAGCCGCCGACCACCAAGGGCTACACGCCGACCGTCTTCTCCGAGTTGCCGAAGCTGCTGGAACGGGCCGGCCCCGGCCCGGTGCGCACCGACGGCACGACGGCCGGCCCGATCACCGGCCTCTTCACCGTGCTGGTCGACGGCGACGACCACAACGAGCCGATCGCCGACGCCGTGCGCGGCATCCTCGACGGCCACATCGTCATGGAGCGGGCCATCGCCGAGCGCGGCCGCTTCCCGGCCATCAACGTGCTGAAGTCGATCAGCCGCACCATGCCCGGCTGCCAGACGCCGCTGGAGCGCGAGACGGTGTCGCGCGCCCGCACCAGCCTTTCCGCTTTCGCCAACATGGAGGAGCTGATCCGCATCGGCGCCTACCGATCCGGCGCGGACGCCGACGTGGACCGGGCGATCCTGCTCAACCCCTCGCTGGAAGGGTTCCTGTCGCAGGACAAGGACGACTACACCAGCCTGCCCGACGCCTTCGACGCCCTGGACGGGATCCTGGAGCGCACCGCCGCATGACCCTGCTTTGCCGACGTTTCGCAGGCTTTGCGCCGCTCGCCCTTGCTAGCTCCGGCGGGAGCGAAGCGCGATGAGGTGGGCCGACCAGCTGATCAAGCTCTCCAGCTTCGAGCTGGAGCTGCTGCAGATCCGGCTGGCCGAGGTGGTCGACCGGCGCACCCGCGCCGAGCTGAAGCTGGCGGTGCTGGTTGCCGGCGGCGAGGCGGAGATCGCCATCGCCCGCACCGATCCCGAGGCCGCGCGCAGCCTGCCGGCCTATCGGGAGGGCCTCAAGCAGCGCAAAGCCGCGGTGCAGCGCGAGATCGACCTCCTGGCGGTCGAGGAGGCCGGCGCGCGCGACGCGCTGGCCGAGGCGTTCGAGACGCTGAAGAAGTACGAACAGGTCGCCGAGAGCGCCCGCGTCGCCGAGGTCCGCGAAGCCAACCGCCGCGAGACCGCCGCTTTCGACGAGATCGGCCTGAGGCGCGCCGCGGGGCGGCGGTGAGATCCCTTCTCCCCTTGCGGGAGAAGGTGGCCGCGGAGCGGCCGGATGAGGGGTGTCAGCTGGATCGAGGGGATTGGCGCGCGGCCAATCACGACGCCGCCGCGTTTCACCCCTCATCCGTCGGGCTCCGCCCGCCACCTTCTCCCGCAAGGGGAGAAGGAGCGCTAAGCCGCCGCGCCCTGATGTCCTCCGCCCTGGCGCTGGCGGCGTGCGCGCCGAAGGCGGCCAGCCAGCCGCCCGTCTCGATCCCGGCGCTGAAAGCGGCCGCGCCGTTCCCGGTCGGGACCTGCATCCAGGCCGCCCAGCTCGACGACCCCAGCCTCGCCGCCCTCGTCGCCGCCCAGGTCTCCCAGCTCACCCCCGAGTGGGAGCTGAAGATGGAGTATGTGCTGCAGCCCGACGGGTCCTACCGGTTCGACGCGCCGGACCGGATCGCCGAGTTCGCCGGCGACCATGGTTTGCGCTTCTTCGGCCACACGCTGGTCTGGTACGCCCAGACGCCGGACGCGCTGGCGCGGCTGGACGGCGGCGCCTTCCGCGACGCCTACGCGGCCTACATCCAGGCGGTGGTCGGCCGCTATCGGGGCCGGGCCGTGGCCTGGGACGTGGTCAACGAGGCGGTGGCGGAGGACGGCGACGGCTGGCGGGACAGCCTCTGGAGCCAGCGCCTCGGCCCGTTCGAGCACATGCGCCTTGCCTACGACCTGGCGCACGCCGCCGACCCGGGCGCGGTGCTGTTCCTCAACGACTACAACCTGGAGTCTAGTTCGCGCAAGCGCGCGACCTTCCTCGGTCTCGCTGAGCGGCTGCTGAAGGCCGGCGCGCCGCTGGGCGGCCTCGGCACCCAGACCCACGTCGCCGCCGACCTCGCCCCCGGCGCGATCGCCGCAGCCCTGAAGGATCTCGCCAGCCTCGGGCTGAAGCTGCGCATCTCGGAGATGGACGTCTCGCTCTCGCAGGCCGCAAGGCCGGTGGCCTCGCGCGCCGAGCTGCAGCGGCGCCAGGCGCGCGTCTACGCCGAGGCGGCGGGAGCGTTCGCCGCGCTGCCGGCGCGCCAGCGCTTCGACTTCACCTTCTGGGGCCTGGAGGATGGGCAGTCCTGGCTGCGCCGCCAGGACGCCGCCGACGCGCCGCTGCTGTTCGACGACCACGGCCGCCCCAAATTGGCCGCCGTCGCCTGGGAAGCGGCCCTGCGGCGCTAGAGCGCGTTGGCGGTGGGCCGGCCAAGCCGTCCTTCTCCCCTTGCTTGCGGGAGAAGGTGTCGCCGCAGGCGACGGATGAGGGGTCGCGCCGAGGCCGGTGATTTGCCGGCTGAAGGCCAACCTCCAGCGTCCGTCGACCCCTCATCCGGCCGCTTCGCGGCCACCTTCTCCCGCAAGGGGAGAAGGGAGCCGTGAGCCGATTCCAGTCTTGGTGGCCAAAAGCTGCGCCTGCGGCGCGCAGCGCCTAGTAGCGCGGCTGCGGCGGGTAGGTCGGTTGCGGCGCGTAGGCCTGGGGCGCTGGCTGGTGCTGCGCCTGTTCCTGTTCGGCGGCGCGGCGCAGGGCCGATAGGTCGTCGCCGATGCGGAAGATCACCACGTAGAACTCGCAGAAGGCGCGCCACAGCAGGCCGCCGGCCAGCACCATCAGGAGGCCGCCGACGAGGCCGGGGACCACGATCAGCAGCGTGTCCCAGGTGTGCTCGCTGACGGCGCGGATGGCGACGCCGAGCGAGGCGCCGACGACGCCGAAGGCCGCCAGCACGATCACGCCCAGGCCCGCCCAGTAGACGAGGTGGATCACCGGGCCGGTGATCATCTGCTCGAACGTCAGCAGGCTGGAGAGCCAGCCGCGCCGGGCTCGGCGCGGCGCGACACCTCTGGCTGGTCCCATGACCGATCGTTCCCCGCACGGCGCCCGGGCCGCCCACCTGGCCGAATGGCTACCAGTGCGAGCGTCCGGCCGCAATGGCGGGGGCCGCCGCGGCCGGACGGGTGGCGCGCCTTAGTGCGCCGGATGCAACATGGTCTGGATCTGGGCCTGGGTCATGTTGATGGTGGCCGTGCCGTTCTCGGAGCCGAGGCGGTCGGCCGGCACCTGGAAGGTGTCGGAGCCCATCTTGATGACCGCCATCTTCTGCCCGTTGGCGGTGGTCAGGCTGGAGACCGTGCCGATCGAGGCGCCGGTGTTGTCCTTCACCGCTTCGCCGACCGTAAGCGGCGCAGGCGGGGCGGTGGTGGCGCTGGTGTTGGCGCCGGAGGAGCCGGCGGACGGCGCGGTGTTGCCCGTGGTGGCGGCGCCGGGCGCGGGCGGGTTCGGTGCCGGCGACTGGGCCGGCGGCGTGGCGCTCGGCTGCGACTGCTCAGGCGCCGTCGACTGGGTCGTGGTGCTCGATTGCGGCGGCATGGTCGGCGCGGTCGAATTGGACGGGCCGCTGGTGCTCGGACTGGCGGCGAGGGCTTGGCCGGCCACCGCCAGAGCGATGCCTGCGGCGACGAGGGGCGAAGCTGGGCGCATTTGACTCTCCCTGGGTCATTAACCCCCCGAGCCATTCAGAACAGCCAGCGGCCAAGATCGTTCCGAGAATTCGTGTCGAGCTTGAAACCCGGACACGCCGGTCCAGCGGCCGACGAGTGGCGCAGCGCCGGAGGGCTATGGCCAACTCTGTGCAAGCCGAGCCCGTCCGGACCATATTGAGCTGATGTCCCTGCCAACCCCGACGCTGAACACCGCCCGTCTGCTCCTGCGCCCTTTCGCGGCGACCGACCTGGACGCCATCTTCGCGCTGCAAAGCAGCGCCCGCGTGCTGCGCTACTGGGACTCGCCGCCCTGGAAGACGCGCGCGCAGGCCGAGCGTTTCATCGCGGTTTGCGGCCAGATCGAGCAGGAAGGCGTCGGCGCGCGGCTGGCGATCGAGCGCGCCGCCGACGAGGCGTTCATCGGCTGGTGCGTGCTCTCCAAATGGGACCCGGTCTATCGCAGCGCCAAGCTCGGCTACTGCTTCGACGAGGCCGCGTGGGGCCAAGGCTTCGCCACCGAAGCCGCCGGCGCGGTATTGCGATGGGCGTTCGACACGCTGGACCTGAACCGCGTGCAGGCCGAGACCGACACCCGCAATACCGCCTCCGGCCGCGTCCTGGAGAAGCTCGGCTTCGTCCGCGAAGGCCTGTTGCGGGAGGACTGCATCGTGGACGGCGAGGTGTCGGATTCCTGGGTCTATGGGCTGCTCAGGCGCGAGTGGAAGCCGCCGCTCCACGCCGCCGCGTGAGGCCGCGCCCTAGATGGTGCCCAGCGTCTTCAGCCGCGCCTTGGGATGAATCTCGTTCTGGCTGATCACCACGGTCTGGCCGCGGAACCGCTCGACGATCGAGCGGATGTAGGGCCGCACCAGCGGGCTGGTCAGCAGCACCGGGCTCTCGCCCTGCAGCGCCGCGCGCTCGAAGGTCTCGCGGACCGCGCGGATGAACTCCTGCAGCCGCGAGGGCGCCAGCGCCAGCTGCTTGTCGTCGCCGGCGCCGATCAGCGCCTCGCCGAACGCGGTCTCCCAGTCGGGCGACAGGGCGATGATCGGCAGCGAGCCGTCGTCGCCTCGGTTGGCCCAGCAGATCTGCCGGCCGAGGCGGGCGCGCACCTGCTCGACCAGGTTGATGATCGACGAGGTGTGCGGCGCGGCCTCGGCGACCCCTTCGAGGATGGTCGGCAGGTCGCGGATCGAGACCCGCTCGCGCAGCAGCGCCTGCAGCACCCGCTGCACGGTGCTGGCGGTGGCGACGGAGGGGATCATGTCCTCGACCAGCTTCTTCTCGTCGGCCGAGAGGTCCTTCAGCAGCTTCTGCACCTCGCTGTAGGACAACAGGTCCGGCATGTTCTCCTTGAGGATCTCGGTCAGGTGCGTGGTCAGCACCGTCGAGGGATCGACGGTGGTGTAGCCGCGGAAAGCCGCCTCTTCGCGCAGGGACTCGTCGATCCAGGTGGCCGGCAGGCCGAAGGCCGGCTCGCGCACATGCTCGCCCGGCAGGTCCACCTGGCCGCCGCGCGGGTCCATGGCCATCAGCTTGCCCAGCCGCACCTCGCCGGCGCCGATCTCCATCTCCTTGATGCGGATGGCGTAGCCCTGGTTGGCCAGCCGCATGTTGTCCAGGATGCGCACCGGCGGCATCACGAAGCCGAACTCGGCGGCCAGCGTCTTGCGCAGCGCCTTGATCTGGTCGGTGAGGCGGCGGCCCTCCAGGTCGTTGATCAGGTGCAGGAGGCCGTAGCCGAGCTCGATCTTCACGTCGTCGATGGCGAGGCTGGCCGAGATCGGCTCCTCCTTCGGCTCGGCGTCCAGCTTCGGCGCCTCGACGACGGGCTTGGCCGCCGCCTGCGAGCGCCGCCAGGCCAGCGCGCCCGAGCCGATCGAGAGCGCGGCGAACGGGATGATCGGCATGCCGGGGATCAGCGCGATCACCCCGGCGGCGGCCGAGACCATGCCGAGGCTGACCGGGTTCATCGCCAGCTGGGCGACCAGGGCCTTGTCGGCCGAGCCCTCGACGCCGGACTTGGAGACCAGCAGGCCCGCGGCGATGGAGATCACCAGCGCCGGGATCTGGCTGACCAGGCCGTCGCCGATGGTCATGATGGTGTAGCTGGAGAAGGCCTGCTGCAGCGGCAGCTTGTGCTGCACCACCCCGATCAGGATGCCGCCGACCACGTTGATGGCGACGATCAAGAGGCCGGCCATGGCGTCGCCGCGGACGAACTTGGAGGCGCCGTCCATGGCCCCGAAGAAGGTCGACTCCTGCTCCAGCTCCTTGCGCCGCAGCTTGGCGCCTTCCTGGTCGATCAGGCCGCTGGAGAGGTCGGCGTCGATGGCCATCTGCTTGCCGGGCATCGAATCGAGGGTGAAGCGGGCGGCCACCTCGGCGATCCGCGACGAGCCGCGCGTCACCACGACGAAGTTCACGATCACCAGGATGGAGAACACGATCACGCCGATGACGAAGTTGCCGTGCATCATCAGCTCGCCGAAGGCCTGGATGATGTGGCCGGCGCCGTCCGTCCCCTCGTGGCCGTGGCCCAGGATCAGCCGGGTCGAGGCGATGTTCAGGCCGAGCCGGAACAGCGTCGCCATCAAGAGCACCGTCGGAAAGGCGGTGAACTCCAGCGGCTTCTTGATCAAGAGCGCGGTCATCAGGATCAGGACGCTGCTGGTGATCGAGATCGCCAGCAGCATGTCCAGCATGAAGGCCGGGATCGGCAGGATCAGCAGCACGATGATGCCGACGATGCCGATGGCCAGCGCCACCTCGCCACGCGCCACCCAGCCCCAGACCTCGCGGGCGCTGGGCGCCGAGCCCGACAGCGATGAGAGCGAGATGTCAGCCACGGTCGGCGGTCGGCCTGAAGGTCTCGACGACGACGCGGCCGACCTCGGCGATGGCCGCGTCGCGCACCGCGCCGCGGACCCGGTCGGCGCCGGTGACGTAGCAGCTGATCAGGATCGGCCCGGTCGGCGTCCAGACGACGGCGATGTCATTGGCGCTGGCGTAGGCGTTCTCGCCGCTCCAGGTGCCGGTCTTGTCGCCGACCCGCCAGGCGCGCGGCAGGCCGGCGCGCAGGCGCGCGTCGCCGGTCTTGCAACCGAGCAGCCAGCCTTGCAGCTTCTGGCGTGACGCCGGGCTCAGCGCGTCGCCGAGCACGGTCTTCTGCAGGTCCGCCAGCATGGCCGCGGGGGTGGTGGTGTCGCGCGGATCGCCGGGGACCGAGGTGTTCAGCGCCGGCTCGATGCGGTCGAGGCGGCTGACGGCGTCGCCGAGCGTGCGGACGTAGCGCGTCCAGCCGCCGGGGCCGCCGAGGCTCTTCAGGATCAGGTTCGCCGCGCCGTTGTCGCTCAGCTCGATCGCCGCTTCGCAGAGGCCGACGAGCGTCATGCCGCCGTCCTTCAGGTGGGCGCGGGTGGTCGGCGCGTAGGCCAGCAAGTCGTGCTCGCCGTAGTGGATGAAGCGGTCGAGATGCTCGGCGCCGGCGTCGACGCGCTTCAGCACCGCGGCCACGGCCATGGCCTTGAAGGTGCTGCACATGGCGAAGCGCTCGTCGGCCCGGTGCGCCAGGCGCGCGCCGCTCGCCAGGTCGAGCGCGGCCAGGCCCAGGCGGCCGGCCACCCTAGCCTCGATCGCGCCGAGGCGGTCGGCGGCCAGCGCCGCGCCGGCGGCCAGGCTGGCGGCGGCGCCGGCGATCACGCTGCGGCGGGACGGAACCATGGTCACGCGGCGCTGGCCGCGCCGATCTGCGGCGGCGGCACGGCGACGCCGGCGTCGGCGTATTCCTTCAGCTTGTTCCTCAGCGTGCGGATGGAGATGCCGAGGATGTTGGCGGCGTGGGTGCGGTTGCCGAAGCAGTGGCTGAGCGTGTCGATGATCAGCTGCTGCTCCACCGCCGCCACCGTCTGGCCGACGAAGGCGCGCGAGGCGGCCTCGGCGGCGATCGAGGCGGCGCGGGCGGTGTCGGCCGCCGGCGAGGCGGGCATCGGCGCGCCGTCCGGCAGGCGGATGGCGAAGTCCTCGATCTCGCCGCCGGTGGAGAGCAGCACCGCCCGGTGCATGGCGTTCTCCAGCTCGCGGACGTTGCCCGGCCAGCGGTGGGAGACCAGTCGCTGGCGCGCGCCGGCCGAGATCGGCCGGTCCGGCATGCCGTTGGCGGCCGCGTACTTCTTGGCGAAGTGCTCGGCCAGCGCGGTCACGTCGCCGGGCCGCTCGCGCAGCGGCGGCAGGCGCAGGTTCACCACGTTCAGCCGGTAGAGCAGGTCCTCGCGGAAGGTCGCGTCCTTCACCGCCTGGGCGAGGTCGCGGTTGGAGGTGGCGATCACCCGGATGTCGACTTTGACCGGCTTGGCGCCGCCGACCCGGTCGATCTCGCGCTCCTGCAGCGCCCGCAGCAGCTTGGCCTGCAGCCGCGCGTCCATCTCGGAGATTTCGTCGAGCAGCAGGGTGCCGCCGCTGGCCTCCTCGAACTTGCCGATGCGCCGGCCCATGGCGCCGGTGAAGGCGCCCTTCTCGTGGCCGAACAGCTCGCTTTCCAGCAGGTTCTCGGGGATGGCGGCGCAGTTGACGGAGATGAACGGGCGGTTGGCGCGGCGCGACTTCATGTGCACGTGGCGGGCCATCACCTCCTTGCCGACGCCGCTCTCGCCGGTGATCAGGATCGAGGCTTCCGAGGGGGCGATCTGGTCGGCTAGCGCGATCACCGACTGCATGGCCGGGTCGCGCGCCACCATCGGCCGGTCGTCGTCGGAGACGGCGGCCAGCACCGCGGCGATCAGGTCCGCTTCCGGCGGCAGCGGGATGAACTCCTTGGCGCCGGCGCGGATGGCGTCGGCGGCCCGCTTCGGGTCCGCCCCGACGCCGCAGGCCACCACCGGCACCCGGATCCGCTCCAGCTCGTTGGCGGCGATCAGTCCGGCGATGTCGAGCTCGTAGTCGACCATCAACAGGTCCGCGCCCTGGCCGGCGCGCAGGGCGTAGGTGGCGGCCTCGCAGGTGGCCACGTGCGCCACCTTCGCCCCGGCCGACATCGCCATCTTCACCGCCTGGGTGAGCTGTCCGCTCAGCGATCCGACGACCAACAGACGCATTTTTATTCTCCCTCAGATCGCGCGCGGGCTCAGCCCGCGGCGTCCCCGTCCTTGATGATTTCCGTCATGGTCACGCCCAGGCGGTCTTCGACGACCACCACTTCTCCGCGGGCGACCAGGCGGTTGTTCACATAGATGTCGATGGCCTCGCCGACCTTGCGGTCCAGCTCCAGCACGCTGCCCTGGCCCAGCTGCAGCAACTGGGCGACCGAGAGGTGCGCGCGGCCGAGCACGGCCGAGATGTTGACCGGCACGTCGAAGACCGGGGCCAGGTCGCTGGCGGTCTTCTCCTCGATCTCGCCGCCCGAGCCGGCGAGCGCGCCGGAGGGGCCGAATTCGTCGAGCTTAAGGTCGGAGTCGTCAGACATGGCGGGTCTCGTGGGTGGTCGGGGGCAGGGCGAGGGCTTCGGCGTGCAGGCCCTCGGCGGCGAGCGCGCCTTCGAGGGCGTCGGCGACACGCTGGGCGGCCCCGGCGGGATCGAACGCGGCCGAGCCGTCGCCCCAGTCGAGGACGAAGGCGGCGGGCGCCAGCGAGGCGTCGGCGCGGGCGAGAATCTGGCCCGGATAGCCGATCGCCTCGGCGGTCTCGGCGAGGGCGGCCTGCAGCCGCTCCAGCAGCGCCGGCGGGGCGCGCAGCGTCAGCCGCGGCGTCGCCTCGACCTCGCGGGCGAGGGCGGCGAGGGCCGACTGCAGCGGCGCCTCGGGGAAACGCTCGCAGGCGGCGTCGGCGATCTGGCGGGCGCAGGCCAGCGCCAGCTCGGCGGCCCCGGCGCGGTGCTCGTGGGCGGCGACGGTCAGCGTCGGCAGCGCCGCCTTGGCCGCCTCGGCCAGGTCGGCGAGCGCGCGGGCGGTCTGCGCCTCGATCCGCTGCATGGCGCCGGCCTCGCCCTCGGCCCGCGCCTGCGCCGCCAGCGCCTCGGCCTCGGCGGCGGTGTAGAGGCGCTTGTAGGCGCTGGCGTTCACGGGCGCCGCGCCGTCGAAGCTGGCTTCGAAGGTGAATTTGCGCAGCTCGGGTTGGGGCGCTTCGGGCATCAGTAGATCAGCTCGTCATCGCCGCCGGCGCCGGCCAGCATGATCTCGCCCTTGGCGGCGAGGTCCTTGGCCACCTGCACCATGGCCATCTGCGCTTGATCGACGTCCTTCAGGCGCACGGGGCCCATGCTCTCCATGTCCTCGCGCATGATCTTCGCGGCGCGCTCCGACATGTTGGAGAAGAACATCTCCCGCAGCGCGTCGGAGGCGCCCTTCAGGCCCAGCCCCAGCTGGTCCTTCTCCACCGCCCGCAGCAGCGTCTGCACGCCGCCCGGATCGAGCTTGGAGAGGTCCTCGAACACGAACATCAGCGCCCGGATGCGCTCGGCGCTCTCGCGGTTGCGCTCTTCCAGGGCGGCGATGAAGCGGCTCTCGGTCTGGCGGTCGAAGCTGTTGAAGATCTCCGCCATCATCTCGTGGCTGTCGCGCTT